>CAMWIS010000037.1 GCA_947174375.1 uncultured Bacteroidales bacterium | reverse complement strand
GCGTTTGTCCAAATGCGTGTAGATTTCGGTCGTCGTAATCGTCGCGTGCCCCAACATCTCCTGCACGGCCCGCAGGTCGGCGCCGCCCTCCACAAGGTGGGTGGCGAAGCTGTGGCGGAAACTGTGCGGGCTTACCGGCTTCGTCACGCCGGCGAGCCCCGCCGTCTGACGTATCATCATGAACACCATCTCGCGGCTCAGACGCCCGCCGCGCCGGTTCAGGAAAACGATGTCCTCGCAACCCGGCTTTACGGTCAACTGGCTGCGGTCGTAACGCAGATAATGTTCCACAAGGCGGATGGCCTCATGCCCGATCGGTACCAGCCGTTCCTTGTTGCCCTTGCCGATGACGCGCACGAAACCGTCGTCGAGGAACAGGCAGGAAATACGCAGGTTCGTCAGTTCCGACACCCGCAAGCCGCAAGCGTACAGCACGGCCAAAATCGCCTTGTTGCGCCGCCCCTCCGCCTTGCTCATGTCGATGGTCTGCATCAGACGGTCGATTTCCTCCACCGTCAGCACCTCCGGCAAATGCCGCCGCCACTGGGGCGCCTCCACGAGTTCGGCCGGCGAAACGCTCAGTTCCCCTTCCTCGACCAGATAGCCGAAAAAGGATTTCAAGCCGCTCAGCATACGGGCCTGCGTCACCGCCGCCAAATTCATATCGTAGAGATATTTCAGGAACCGTTCGACCTCCGCCTGCCGCACGGCCGTCCACGAAACGGGCGCCTGCCGCGCTTCCTGCAAAAACGCAGCGAATTGCGCCACATCGTGCGTATAGGCCGCTATCGTGGCTTCGGACAGATGTTTTTCGAGCCGGAGATAGGTTGTAAATCCTTTGATATAAGACTGCACCGCCGCCATGAAGTTCCTCCGCCGCGCCTTACAGATACGCGATATTGACTTTTTTAAGCCATTTCTCTTCCAACAAGGCCGCTATCCGTTTGACGACGTTGCGCCGGATTTCCAACTCCACGGGCAAGGACGGGTCTTGATGCGCCTCGTTGATGCGCGTGCCGATGAGCAGGTCGATGATGTCCGACTCCATGATGAGCCGGATCAAATCCCAAGCCGGCGAATATTTGTGTTCTTCCAACGGATTGTCTTTCTCCAGCATTTCGGCCACCATGCCCAACGTCAGGATGCCTTCGGTCACGAGATCCACCCCCTGCATCGTCGCGGCCGGCGGATATTCGCGCGTGCGGATGTTCTTGATATCGACGGTAATCTCGCGGTTCAACTCCCGCGACAGGATTTTGGACGTCGTGCCGCCGCAAACCACCTTCTTGCCGTCGTACTTATCCACGGCCGCCGCCAGCGTCTTGTCGTTCTTGGCGTCGTAGGGCGGGCCGGAACAGATGAGCAGCTGCCGCGGGTCGCGCGCGTAAATCACGGCGCAGGTAATGTCGTCGCGTGACTTCATGCCGTCTTTCTGCAAGGCCGCGTTGACAATCTTGCGCGACAGGTCGCGGGCGGATATATCGGGTTTCTGCCGGATGAGTTCCTGCACGTACGCGCGTACGGCTTTCTCGCCCCAGCCGAACGGGTGGTCTTTGGCCCCCATGCCCGACTGCACGACGCCGTCGCTGTAGAAGATGATGCGGTCGCCCTTGCACAGTTTGAGGTGGGAACGATACATGACACGGAATTTGTCGGGTTCGGCGCCCAGGCGCCGCATCGCCTCCACATCGCCGCTGTAAGCCGTAAACTGTTGCCCTTCGCGGTCGATGCCGATGGCGTCCTTGACGGGTTCCACCTGCTGCCCTTCGCGGAACAACAGGTATTCCGGCCCGTCGAACTCCACGATTTCCGTCGTGCCCTCGAAATCCGTATCCACAATCGTGAACGTCGCATAACTGATGTTGCGCGCCGAATCGACGGGCAAGGCGTTCATGATGTTCAGGGCCGACCGCAGGATGGGTTCGCGCCGCAGACGGAAATTCAACGCCATGGAGGCCGTCATCGTACTCAGTACGTTGGCCTTGATGCCGCTGCCCAAGCCATCGGACAGCACGGCCACATAACGGTTGTCGTCCGTTATCTTGCGCGAGAGGAACGTATCGCCGCAAACCGGCTTGTTGTGCTTGTTCTCGTGGTGATGCGCAATCTCTATAAAGAGTTTTTCCTTCTTCTCCATACCCGCTCCCGCTTATTCCGTTTTTTGGACGACCGGCGCGGTCTCCCGGCTATCGACAATCGAGTTGAGCATGGATTCGGTAAACGAGGCGTTTTCGCCCAAAAGGTACGCGATGCGCTGCACCGACTCCACGTTTTGCTTGATGACCTCCCGGATGCGGTCGGTCAGCAGTTCGTACTGCATTTCCGGCGCACGCAGGTTCTGGATGATACCGCAAACCATTTTGTACTGCTGTATCGTGACCAACGACAAGTGATAGAAATTGTCGCCCTCGCGCACGTCGTGTTCGGTCATCTCGCCGCCGCTCTGCAACAGCGACTCGAACAGGTTATGGAACGGCAGCACGCGACGGATGTCCACGCCTTTGAGCCCCGGCACGGCCTTATAGACCTGCATGAGCTCGTCGCCCATAATCTCGGCGAACTTGCGGTTGGCTTCCACCACCTTCAAGTGGTCGTCCACCGTCACCACGCCGTAGGGCATCTTCTGCAACAGCACCGAGGCTTTTTCCTGCGCTTCCTGCCGCATACACGACACGCACATCTCGCGGTGCGCGTTGCCGCTCAGCATGGCTTCGGCCAAGGCCCGGCAACTGTCGTAGCCGCAACCCGTACAGTTGTATTCGTCCTTGACGGTGCGTTTGCCCAACGAACGGAGCGCCTCCACGATATCTTCCTCCGGATACTTGCATTTAACCTTGTAATCCCGCACGAACTCGCGGTTAATCCAATCCATGCCGGCGGGTTCCGTCAACGGTTTGTAGGGCAAGGTCGATTTCTGCAACTGCCCGTGCATCTGTATCATCGCGCGCCGCTTGGCCGCCACGCCGTCGTGGTTGATCATGGCCGGGCCCTTGATGCAGCCGCCCTTGCAGGCCATGAGTTCGAGGAACAGTTTGCCTTTCTCTTTCCACGTCGGAATCTCGCCGCAGATGTCGATGACCTGCTCCATACCGGAAAAACACATATAATCGGTTTCGGCCACCTTCATATCGGCCGCCATCGTGGCCAGCATCCCGCCGTCCACGGGGAACATATCGCCCGTGCCCGGCCGCCCGATGATAAAGTTGTCGGGCACTTCGATGCGGTCGAACGGATAGAGGTCCACCTTTTCCTCGTCAAACCAACGCTTCAGGTTTTGGAACGTCACGGCGGCGTCCAATACGTCTGCGTTATAGTCGCGTTCGTCTTTCTTGGCGATGCACGGCCCGATGAACACGAGTTTCTCGGTCGGGAACAGCGTCTTGCGCAACAGGCGCGCGTGCGCCACCATGGGCGACACCACCGGCGACAGATGGTTCAAGGCCTCCGGCATATAGATGTGCATATAGTTGACCACGGCCGGACAAGCCGACGATATATAAACCCCGTCCGGCTGTTCGGCCAGCCAGCGGTTGGTTTCCCGCGCCACGATATCGGCGCCGATGGCCACCTCCGAAACGGCCGAGAAGCCCAATTTGTACAGCACCTTGACCAACTGGTCGGTCGTCATGTGCCCGAAATCCGTCACGAACGTCGGCGCAATGCAGGCCACCACCTTTTCGCCCGAAGACAGCCAATACTGCACCCGGCTCAAATCGTCGCGGTATTTCTTGGCGTCGGACGGACAAATCCGCACGCAGCGACCGCAATAAATGCAGGTGTCGAAGATGACCGACGCGCTGTTGCCCTCCATCCGGATGGACTTGACCGGACATTCGCGGATACATTTATAACAGTCCTGACAATTGTTTTTCTCGGTATATATGACGTTTTCTTTCATACGCATTTCGTTTTATCATTCAGCAAAAACCCCGGCAAAGTCCGGTCTCGCACGGTCCTTGTCGGGGTCTTGCATCCAGTCGGTCGATCGGGAACCGGTTACAGGTCCTTGAAATTATCGTCCAATATGGCGTGCAGATTCGTGGCCGTTACGCCGTAATAGACTTTGTCGCCTATCTTGAGCGTCGGCCCCTGCTTGCAGACTTCCTCGCACAGATGCCCGGCGAAATCGATTTTATCGTCCAGGTGCTTCTCGGCGAAATACGCCTGCATGATTTCCAGGTTCTTCTGACTGCCCCGCGCGAAGCAGGAACTGCCAAGGCAAATGGAAACCTTGATTTTATCCGCGCTCATATCAGGCCTGCTCCTGTTTCTTTTTCTCGTCTTCCGCGATAAAGTTCTGAATCTGACGCGTGGCCGTCCGCGGGTTGGCCAAGGCGTTGCAACCGTTCACGCAGCCGCCCTTGCACATCATGAATTCGATGAAGTTGGGCTGATCGGGCCCGCCGCACGTCTTCTTGATGTTCTTCAGGCTCTTGATGACGGCCTTGTCGATACCGTCCACAATGTAGGGACGGATGTTTTCGGGATGCTTGGCGTATTTCTTGACCGAATCCAGCACGCCGCCCGTGTACGGGAACGCACGGCCGGAGTTGTCGATGCCGCCGTCGTATTCGCTTTCCTCGCACGAGAGCACGTCCACGCCCGCCGTCACCATCATGGCGCCCAATTCCTCGAACGACATCACATAGTCCATATTCGGGTCATAGAAACCTTCGTGACGTTTGGAAACGCAAGGCGCGATGAACACGGTTACGGCATCCGGCTGTTCCTTCTTGATGAGTTCGGCCGTATAGCTCGCCGGCGTGCGCGTGGTGGACACATAGGGCGCCAGTTCCGTCAGGTGCTTTTTGGTCAACTCCGTATAGGCATGGCAGCAAGAGGTGGTCATGAACGGCTCGCCTTTTTCCATGCGTTCTTCAAATTCGGCCGTTTCGTTCTCCGTCGTGACGTTCGCCCCCTTGGCCACTTCCCATACTTCGTCGAAACCGACGCCACGGATGGCCGTGATGATTTTGCCGAGCGGCGCGGGGAACTGACCCGCCAAAGCCGGCGCGAACATGGCCACGACCTTTTTCTTCGGGTCTTTCAACGCGGCGTAAATCTGCACCAGATACGTCTTTTCCATGATGGCGCCGTAAGGGCAGGCTTCACGGCAACGGCCGCAGTAGATACATTTCGTTTCGTCGATGTGTTCCACACCGTATTCGTCCTTGGAAATCGCGCCCACGGGGCAGGATTCCTCGCAGGGTACCGCCTGGTAGATGATGGCGTTGAACGGACAGGCCTGCATACACAACCCGCAGCTCACGCACTTGGACGGGTCGATCCGGGCTTTCTCGTTTACGCTGATGGCCTGCTTGTGGCAAGCGAACGTACACGGATGACCGATACAGCCGTGGCACATATTCGTCACGACGTAGTTGGACTTGACGCAGGAGCTGCAAGCCTCGTCCACCACCGTCAGCATGATATCGGTAAAGTCCTTCCGTTCTTCCGCCATTTTGGCGTATTGCGAAAGCGGAATCAATTCGTCTTCCTCGTCCCGGACGTCGAAGCCCAGAATCGCCATAAGCCGGTACTTGATGACAGCCCGGTCCTTGTGGATACAGCAGCGCGATACCTCGTTGCTGTGACGGGGACGCATGATCAAGGGGATACGGTCTATCTCTTCCTTGAGGTTGCCGTCCTTAATGAGTTTGCACATACGGGCCAACAGGTCCCGTCGAATCATCATTGCCTGATTGTATGCCATAGTTGTTTATTTTTTCAAAGTCTGCGTTTTCCGTTCCTGCAAAGCGTATGCCGACCCGACCTGACGGATGCCACGGGCCGCCCCTCTGCAAAAATGACGGATACCGCCTATTCGTTCATCGCGATATGTTTCGCAATCAAATCAACCAGCAGACGCACGTCCACGCGGTCGTAAACCTGACCGTCTATGCGCACGAAAGGCGCCTTGCCGTGTTCCGGATGCTGGCAGGTATCCAGGCAGGTCGTGCCCTTGATTTCCACACGCTCTTTCTGTTCGGGCGTCAGGTAATCCTCTATCAGCATGAGTTCGGAAGCGCCCATGACATAACAGGCGGTTCCCACACAGATTTCTACCAATACTTTTTTCATAGCCGTTCGGGTTTTAGTAATCCTTAATATGACTTGCAAATATAAGATTTTCCGACCGATTTACCAACTTTGCGGCACTTGCTTCCTCTGTTTTTTTTTCGTTTCTTTGCAAGTTATCCGTTTTCGAAATTATGAACGAACATTTGGACCCGGAAAAAGAACGGCTCTCGCCCTCGGACAAGGAAATCGAGAAGGCGTTGCGGCCGTCGCTTTTCGATAGTTTCCAAGGGCAGGACGCCATCGTGGAGAACCTCAAGGTCTTCGTCATGGCCGCCAAGATGCGGCAGGAGGCCTTGGACCACGTTCTGCTGCACGGCCCTCCCGGCCTGGGCAAGACGACGCTTTCGTATATCATCGCCAACGAGTTGGGCGTACAGATGAAGACGACATCCGGCCCGGTGCTGGACAAGCCCGGCGAACTGGCCGGCCTGCTGACGAGCCTGCAACCCAACGACGTGCTGTTTATCGACGAAATCCACCGGCTGAGCCCGATTGTGGAGGAATATCTCTATTCGGCCATGGAGGATTACCGCATCGACATCATGATCGAGAGCGGCCCCAACGCCCGCAGCGTGCAGATTACGCTCAACCCGTTCACGCTCATCGGGGCCACGACGCGCTCCGGCCTGCTGACCGCGCCCTTACGCTCCCGCTTCGGCATCAGCGCGCGCCTGGCCTACTACCCCGCCGACACGTTGCGCCGCATCATCGAACGTTCGGCCGAATTACTGGACGTGCCGATCGAAAAGAACGCGGCCTCCGAAATCGCGCGGCGCAGCCGGGGCACCCCCCGTATCGCCAACCTGCTGTTGCGCCGCGTGCGCGACTTCGCCCAAATCAAGGGCGACGGCGTGATTGACGTGCCCATCGTGCAGCACGCCCTGCAAGCGTTGAACGTGGACAAACACGGTCTGGACGAAATGGACAACCGCATCCTGTCGGTCATCGTGGACAAGTTCCGCGGCGGCCCCGTGGGGCTTAACACGATTGCGACGGCCGTGGGCGAAGACCCCGGCACGATAGAGGAAGTCTATGAACCCTTCCTGATACAAGAGGGCTATCTCATGCGCACGCCGCGCGGACGGGAAGCGACCTCGGCCGCCTACAAACATTTGGGGCGCGTGCCGGGTCTGAGCCGTGACGCACAGGCCTCGCTGTTCGAGTGACATGGCGGATTCCAACCTTTTGAACGCGGCCGACTTCAAGGCCGAAGCCCTGCGCTTGGGCGCGGCCGAGGCCGGCGTGGCCGCCGCCGACACGTTGGCCGCCGAATGGCCCTACCTGCAAGCCTATCTGAGTGCCGGTGCCCAAGGCGACATGGCCTATATGAGCCGCTCGCCCGAAACCCGTTGCCAACCCGGCCAGTTGTTGCCCGGCGTGCGCACGGTGGCCGTCTGCGCGTTCAGCTATTTTCCCCGCCCCGACCTATATGCGTATCATCCGCGCATCGCCCGTTTCGCGCAGGGCGAAGACTATCACCGCGTCATCCGGCGTTTCCTCAAACGGATGGCGGCCTATGTGCGCCAACGCCATCCCGACGCCCGTTGCCGCGGCTTCGTCGATACCGCCCTGATTTTGGAAAAGGCCTGGGCCGTGCGGGCCGGCCTCGGGCGTATCGGCCGCAACGACCTGCTGCAAAGCCCGCGTTTGGGCAGTTATCTGTTTTTGGGGCTCCTGCTGACCGATGTGCCGGCCGACACTTACGACCGTCCGACGGCGGATACGGCGGCCTTGCCGGAGCACTGCCTGCATTGTAGCGCCTGCGTGGACGCCTGTCCCACCGGCGCGCTCTCTTTAGAGGGCGCGCCGCGCCTGCGGGCGGACCGGTGCCTGGCCTACGCCACGATAGAGATGCCGCCGGACGGAAACGGCCGCAAGGCGTTTCCACCCCTGCGCCCGCAGGCGGCAGGCGCTCCGCCGCTCGCCATCTTCGGTTGCGACCGCTGCCAGGCCGTCTGCCCCGCCAACCGGCCGGGCGCGTTCCCAACCGCCGTGCCGACACCGCATCCGGCCTTCGTGCCCGCCCCCGGCTTAGCCGCCCTCTCCCAAGCCGACTTCGCCCGCCTCGACGACACCGCCTTGCGGGAGCGCTTCGCCCGTTCGCCGCTCCGACGCGCCGGCGCGGACGGCCTCAAAGCCAACCTCACGCTTTGGGATTGATTTGCTTTTTTACGTCTTTTACCTTACCTTTGCACCCTCTTTGGAGGATTGACCAATGGTGTAATTGGCAACACAACAGATTTTGGTTCTGTCATTCCAGGTTCGAGTCCTGGTTGGTCAACAAAACGAAAAGCGGGACAATACCGGATGTATTGCCCCGCTTTTATTTTCAGGCCGTCCGCCCTCTTAGAATATCGACACGCCGAGATCCGTCGTAAAACGTTCCAGGGTTTCCATGCCCATAATCGAATTGCCGTGCGGATTGAGTTCGGGGCTCCAGACGGCGATGCTGAGCCGGCCGGGAATGACGGCCACGATGCCGCCGCCCACGCCGCTCTTGCCCGGCATCCCGACCCTGAACGCGAAATCGCCCGACTCATCGTAGAACCCGCACGTCAGCATCAAGGCATTCAGTCGTTTGGAGCGGCTCATACTCAAGATTTGCTCGTCATTGAACGGATTAACGCCCCGGTTGGCCAAAAAGACGAACGACTTGGCCAATTCCTCGCAGGTCATGGCTATGCCGCACTGATGGCAATAGACGTCCATCAACGTATCCACATCGTTCGCGATATTGCCGAAGCTCTTCATGAAATGCCCCAGCGCCAGATTGCGGCTCGCGTGTTCCAACTCCGAATGCGCCACCGCCGTATCGAAATAGATGTCGGGCGTATCGGCCACCGAGCGCACGAATTGCAGAATCGCCTCCTTCGGCTTTGCATAGAGCTGCATGAGCTTGTCGGTGATGACGAGCGCCCCCGCATTGATAAACGGGTTACGCGGCACGCCCTGTTCAAACTCCAGCTGCACCAACGAATTGAAGGCCGTGCCGGAGGGCTCGCGGCCCACGTATCGCCACAGCGAGCTGCCCATGTGACGCAACACCATGACCAGGGTGAACACCTTGGAAATACTCTGTATCGAGAATTTGGTGCGATAGTCGCCCACGCCCATAATCCGCCCGTCCACGGTCGCCACCGCGATGCCGTACTGATGCGGGTCCACGTTCGCCAAGGCCGGAATATAATCCGCCACCTTCCCTTGCCCGAACAACGGCTTTACGTCGTTGTATATTTGCGTGATAACCTCTTTATAATCCATAACCGGTACGCCTATAATCTTCTGCGAAGTTACGGATTTTTCGTAAATTCGGGCATCCGAAACCGATGCCCCCCACAAAACGGACATCGTATCGCATTAAAATAAAACCGATTGTATGAAACCTATGGATTCTTCGGCCGCCCGCAACCGGCACGACCGCATCGTTTCGTTCTGCTGGCAACATCTGTGGTTGCTCGTTTCCCTGTTCATCATGACCGTGGGCGTGGCGGTCTGCGTCCGTTCCACGCTGGGGTCGAGCGTCATCAGCGTGCTGCCTTACGTATTCGAAAGCGCCGGCCAAGCGGGACTGGCGCCCGCGCTGACCATCGGCCAATACACCTATATTATGAATTTCATCCTTGTATTCGGCCAAATCGCCGTGCTGAGGCGGCAATTCGAATGGGTGCAGCTGTTTCAGCTCGTCATCGGATTTCTGTTCGGCACGCTCATCGACCTGAATATGCTGCTGACCGCCTGGCTTGCGCCGGTAACCCTTTGGCAACGGGCGGTGACCCAAATCGCGGGCTGTACGGTTTTAGGCATCGGCATCGCGCTGGAAGTCCGCTGCGGCAGCGTGACCATGCCCGGCGAAGGCTTCCCCGTGGCCATCAGCCGCATCACGGGCATTGATTTTCCCAAAGTCAAAATCTGTGTCGATACCGCCCTGGTGTTGCTCGGCATCGTGGCCTGCTACGCCTTTTTCGGCGCCTGGCAATGGCACATCATCGGCATCGGCACGCTGTTCGCCATGTTTTACGTCGGCATCGTCGTCCGCTTTGTAGGCAAACACCTCGGCTGGTTCCGCCACCTGTTGGCCTACCGGCCGGGCTTGCGCCGCTACGTCTATGGGTTGGCCCGCTTCATCTACAACAGGAACCCCGACGCTTAGCCGCGGCTTACCGTTTCAGCTGGTCTATCTGACGCAGGATATCATCGGCGGAACGCACGATGTGCCGGTTCATGGACAAACCGCAGAAGCCGCCGATTATCGCGCCGACTGAAGCGCCGGACGCCATGATCCAAAAGGTATCGTCGCCAACGCCGTACAGTTCCCACAGCAGCCATAACAGCCACAGGCAAACCATCGGGAGGCCGATGCGCGGCCATAGGACATATTGCCGTCTGAAGTTCTGCACAGTCTCGGCCACCGTCACCAGGTTGTCCGTCGCCCAATTGATGCGCCACATCGGCCAATGCATCGCGAACGTACAACCGGCCGAAATCCCCAGCATCACATCCGTCGCCACGCTGAACGCCACCGAAAGGCCGTTCAGGCCGGAAAATATCCCGGGGGCGGTCACCATCGTCAGCAAGCTCAAAACAATAATGAACGTAGCCTTGCGGTTGATATGATCCGTCTGCAACGCCATCGCGTTGCGGATGCTGCGGTCTTCCACCCGTAAGCGTTCCGATAATATATATTTCAAAGAAGCCAGTTCCGACTTCATCTGTTCCATTTCCAACTTTTCGTTTTCCATCATCACCCTCCTTATTATTGGTTGTTTTTCAATTCTTCCTTGATTCTGAACAAGCGCACGCCCACATTCCGCGCCGAGATACCGACGATGGCGCCGATTTCTTCATACGACAAGTCCTCCAACCACAGCAAGACAATCGCGCGGTCGAACATCCCCAAACGCGCAATCCGGTCGTGCAACAGCCGCGCCTGCTTGGTGTCCGCCGCCCCGGCCTCGTAAAGCGACGCACTCAAATCCACTAAGCCGGCATCCGCACCATGCGCCGAGGCATGGCGGCGTTTCCGCTTGCGGTCTGCGCTGATACAGGTATTGAGCGCGACACGCCATACATACGTGCGCACCTGACTGTCCCCGCGGAACCGCTTGAAACCGCGCCACAGATTGATCAGCGTCTCCTGAAACAAATCGCTCACTTCGTCGGGATTATCCGAAAACATATAGCAGACGGTGTATATCGTCTCCTTCTGTTCCCTGACCAAGCGTGCAAACTCTTTTTCCGTCATTTGAATTCGTTTTAGACATTAGACGCCGGATCGTCCGAAAAAATTACAGAAAGCCGTTTTTTATCGACCGGAAGAAAGCGTCTTGGCCTTCTTGCTTTCATATAACTGCCACGAATTGACAAGATTATGCCAGATACTGTAAAAGCCGCCGACCACAGCCGTAATCGGGGTAAAGAACGTGAAGCCCATCCATATCGCCAAGACGGTGTTTTTCTGACCCAACGACTGACCCGCACTGATTTTGTCGTTATAACGCGCCCCGACCCGCCGGCCGACATAGAACTGCAACAGACAGCAGACCAAGGAGGCGACGACGAGCCACAGCTCCGTGGCCAAACTCTCCTCGCTATGCATGATACTGCGCACGGTGACGGCTGTCGCCAACGCCAGGGCCACCGCCCAAAGGTAGAACGCCAGTTCCTGATAATGCGACAGGATGAAATGCAGGCGCGGCGCCAGATAACGGACCAAGATGGCGGCCAACAGCGGCATCAGCAAAAGCGGGAACACTTTGCCGAGAATGAGCAGGGACGACGTCCACATCGTGACGCCCGGACTCGGATGCACGTAAGGCACCAAGGCCGGCACGACGAGCGCGACGGCCAAATTGATGAGGATGGTATAAGTGGTCAGATGCGCCGCATTGCCGCC
>CAMWIS010000036.1 GCA_947174375.1 uncultured Bacteroidales bacterium | reverse complement strand
TCGCCCTGCAACAGGTAAGCGTCTTGCCGTTGGCGGACGGCCTCGTAGATGGCCTGCGCCTTCGCCCGGTCGTGTTCCAAGAGCAGGTGGATGCCGCAGAGGATGCGCTCTTTGGACGACATGACCTTGCGGTAGATGGTCAGGTAGCGTTTGATATCCTCGGTGTAGAGGCATTGCGCACGGTCGGTTCGGCCGGTTATCAAGGCGCAGAAAATCAACTCACAGACTATTTCCTTGACGTAAAGCGGCAGGATTTGTTCCCGATGGGCGTAGAGCGCGTCGAAGGCGGCGTAGGCTTCTTCCCACGCCATCTGATCCACGAGCCGCGAGGCCGCCATCAGCGGTAACGAGACCTCCAGCGCGTTTTGGTAATCGGGGTCGGCGGGCGTTTCAAACCAGGCGTCGGGCATATCCTTGGGGCGGACGCCTGCCTGTATCAGGGCGTTGGTGCGCAGTTGCAGCACCATGGCGCGTTTGCTCCGCTCGTTGCGGTTGAGTTCCAAAGCGTTATGGGCATCGTTGGCGATGCCGCCGAGCCGCATCGGGATGCCGTTGGTCAGAATCAGGAAGAGGTCGGTCAGACAGAAAATCACGAGGGACGTCCGCATCAGGGGCTGTAAATCCAAGCATAACAGCGGCGCGACGAGGAGCAGGGCCAGCAGGTTGGCCGCCACGCCGCCCAAGTTGTACCAAAATATCGGAATCTCGTGCAGGGGTTTGTCGGGCGGCGTCAGCAGGCATTGGCCGCCGGTGCCGGCCACCGAGAACCGTTTGACGCGCAGGCGTCCGTCCAATTTGATGAACGTCAAATTGAAGATGCGGAACGAGACGAAGCGGTAGCCGCTCATGAGGCCGAAGGCCAAGTGCCCGGCTTCGTGGAGCGTAACCAACAGGAACAGGGAGAGGAGGAAAACGGCTATGCTGACGAGCAGCACCGTCAGGCCTTCCGACAGTTCCAGTTTCCCCAGTTTGGCGATGAATTCCGCGGGCGTAGTGTCGGAGAACAACGTGACGCACACCATGCCGATGAGGAGACCCGCCAGGCAGCCTATCAGCAGGCCGCCTATCATCTTGACGAGGGTTTTCATGGCTTTCCCTTTTTATCCCAACAGAACCGTGCGGTCGATGAGCGCGTAGAGGCAGGATACCAGCCCGGCGAGCAGGATGCCGGCCGTGCAGACCACCAATACGAACTTGGGGGCGGCTTCGCTCTTGAAGGCCGGCACGTCGGCGGGTTCGGCCGGCGGCAGGATGAACATGGCCTTGACCACGAGCAGGTAGTAGTAGAGCGAGATGACGGTGTTGAGCAGCGCGATGAGCAACAGCACGTAGGCGCCGCTTTCGGCCGTGGCCGCAAAGATGAAGAACTTGCTGAAGAAGCCCGCGAAGGGCGGGATGCCGGCCAACGAGAACAAGGCGAACATCAGGATGACGCTCAGCTTGGGGTTGGTCTTGTAAAGGCCGTTGTAGGCCGCCATATCCGTCCGGCCGGCGTGCTGTTCCACGAGTTGTACGACGCCGAAGGCCGCCACGTTGGACAGGATATAGACGAAGATATAGTACATGAGCGCGGTCAAGCCCGCGGGCGAGGCCGCAAAGACGCCCAGCACGATGTAGCCGGCCTGCGAGATGGACGAGAACGCGAGGAAGCGTTTCATGTTCTTCTGACGCAAGGCGAAGAGGTTGCCCACCGTGATGCTCAGCAGGATCAGGACGTAGAGCGCGGTCTGCCAGGCTTCGATAAACAGCGGGAACGCGCGCGTGAGGATGAGGCAGAGCGCGAAGACGCCCGCCCCCTTGGAGATAACCGACAGATAGGTCGTTACGGGCGTGGGGGCCCCTTCGTAAACGTCGGCGGCCCAAAGGTGGTAGGGCACGAGCGAAATCTTGAAGAACAGGCCGCTGCACAGCAGCACCATGCCGCCCAACAGCAGGGGCGTGGCGGTCAGGCCGCTTTGGATGTCGGCGAAATAGAGGCTGCCCGTGCCGCCGTAGATGAGCGAGAGCCCGAAGAACGACAGGCCGGAGGCGAAGGCCGAGGAGAGGATGAATTTGGCGCCCGCTTCGGCCGACTGCGTTTTGTGTTTGTCGAACGCGACGAGGGAGGCCATCGGGATAGAGGCCGTCTCCATGCCGATGAAGAACAGCAGGAAGTGTCCCGCGCTGAGCATGAGGTACATACCGAGCAGCGTGGAGAACAGCAGGAAGTAAAACTCCCCGGCCTTGATGCCGTTGTCTTCGCGGCGCAGGAACGGGCAGGCCTGCAGGCAGACCAGCAGCACGCCTATGTTGAGGATGTTCTTGAACAGCAGGGCGGCCTGCGAGGCGTCGTACATACCGGCGAAGGCGGTCCGGCTGCCGGCCGCGGCGGGGCAACCGGTCGAGGCCGCGAAGTCGCAGGCGCAGAACACCGTGTGCGCCAACAGGAGCAGACAGGCGACGAGCGGGATATGACGGCGGCCTTTTTCGGGCGCGAACAGGTCGTACACGAGCAGCAACACGAGCGCGGCGACCAACGATATTTCTTCGTGCAGGGCTAAAAACTGGCTGAAATCCATAATTGCATACTTTTAAGGTTGCGCCTACCGGCCGAGCATGGCCGTGACGGGCGCTAAACTTTCGTGAATCAAATCGGCAATCCAATGCGGCGTGAGGCCCACGACGAGGATGGCCGCAATAAGCGTGGCCGTAGCCACCTTCTCGTACCAGGCCGCGTCGGGCAACAGCGCGTGCTGCGGGTTCTGCAACGGGCCGTAGAGCAGTTTGCCCACCACGCGCAGGATATAGACGGCCGTGATGACAATCGACGTGCAGGCCACGAGCGTCAGCACGCGGTGGAAGAGGTCGGCTTCCTGGAACGACCCGACGAAAACGGTCATCTCGGCGACGAAGCCGCTCAAGCCGGGCAGGCCGAGCGAGGCGAGGCCGGCGATGACGTAGCAGACGCCGAGGTAGGGCATCACCTTCATCAAGCCGCCCATGAGCCGGATGTCGCGCGTATGGGTGCGGCCGTAGATGCCGCCGATGAGCGCGAAGAACAGGGCCGTCATCAAACCGTGCGAGAGCATCTGCATGACCGCGCCCGTCATGGCCGTGGGGTTGAGCATGAGCAGCGCGAACAGCACGAGGCCGCAGTGGCTCACCGACGAATAGGCGTTCAGGTATTTGAGGTCGGTCTGCACGCAGGCCGAGAACGCGCCATAGACCACGCTGATGCCCGTGAGCAACAGGAAAATCCAAGACAGCTCCGTGGCCGCTTCGGGCATGAGCGTGATGGCCACGCGGAAGCAGCCGTAGCCGCCCAGTTTCATCAGCACGCCGGCGTGCAGCATCGACACGGCCGTCGGCGCCGAGGCGTGGCCGTCGGGCGACCACGTGTGGAACGGGAAAAGCGCCCCCAGCACGCCGAAGCCGATGAACACGAACGGGAAGAAGCGGCGTTGGGCGTCGAGCGCCATGCCGCGGTCGGCCAACGTCAGCAGGTTCATCGAATCGGCGCCGTGGAAGAAGTAGAGGCCGAGCAGCCCGAGCAACAGCAGGGCGGAGCCGCCCATAAGCATGAGCGTCAGCTTCATGGCCGCACGTTCCTTTTCGCCGCTGCCCCAGATGCCGATGAGCAGGAACATCGGAATCAGCGCGATTTCGTAGAACATGAACATACTGAACAGGTCAATCGAGATAAAGAAGCCGAAGACGCCCGTCGAGAGCAGGAAATACCACAGGAAGTATTCTTTCGGCATCGGGTCGATGTGCCAGGAGGCGAAGACGCCGGTCACGACGATGATGGCCGACAGGAGCAGCATGAGGACGGAAATGCCGTCCACGCCCACGCTGTAGTGGATGTTCCAGGGCGCGTACCAGCACAGGTCGGCGCGGAACAGCATGGCGTCGGTGGCGCCGCCGTTCCGGGCCTGGATGAACAGCCCCAGCAGCGTCAGGGCCAGCGCCAGCAGCGCGATGCCCGCGCCGGCGCACAGCAGGCGGATGTGCGACGGCTTTCCGAGGCAGAACAACAAGCCGACGGTCAGCATCGGAATGAGCACGAACAGAGAGAGAAAGTTCATGGTTTTCGGTTTATGGTAATTCTATAAGTATAAAACGAGCCCTATCAAGCACAAGACGCCCAACAGCAGGATAAGCGCATAGGTTTGCAGCTGTCCCGACTGTATGATGCGGATCTTGCGGGCGATTTTTTCGGTGAGTTTGCCCGAGCCGAAGACCACCCCGTCGATGACGTGCCGGTCGAACCACGCCAGGGCCGTGGAAATGCCCTGGAAGATAATCCGGTGCGTGATGAACAGGTAGAATCGGTCGATGTAAAAGCGGTTCTTGGCGGCGCGCAGGAACGCATTGGGTTGATCGGCCATGCGTTGGAACGCGGGGCGCGGGCCGCGGCCATAGGCGTAGAGCGCGATGCCGATGCCGACGAGGGCGGTCAGCACGCTGCATACGGCCACCGCGGTCTGGAGCGGGAAGGCGTGCGGGAGGCCGTCGCTGCTGAGGAAGTCGCCGAACGGGATAAAGCCCGTCAGGAGGCTGAGCACGGCTAAAAAGACGAGCGGCGCGGTCATGACGGCGGGCGCTTCGTGGGGCGTATGGTGCCCGGCCTCGGCGTGTTCCGCTTGCGCAGCCGCCGTGTCACCGCTGTACGGGCCGTGGAAGATGCGGCAGTAGAGGCGGAACATATAGAAGGCCGTCAGCCCGGCGATGGCCGTCATGAGGATGCCCATGCAGGGGTGGAACGCGAAGGAGGCCGCCAGGATGCCGTCTTTGCTGAAGAAGCCCGAGAAGGGCGGGATGCCCGCGATGGCCAGGCAGCCGACCAGGAAGCACAGGTGCGTGACGGGCATATAGCGGCGCAGGCCGCCCATGGCCTTCATCTCGTTGCTGTGCACGGTATGGATGATGGCGCCGGCGCAGAGGAACAGCAGGGCCTTGAAAAAGGCGTGCGTAAAGAGGTGGAACAGGGAGGCCGTATAGCCTTCGCCGGCGTGGCCGCCGTAGCCGGAAACGCCCAGGGCCACCATCATGAAGCCGATTTGCGAAATCGTGGAGAATGCCAGCACGCGCTTGATGTCGGTCTGCACGCAGGCCACGACGGCGGCATAGAGCGACGTAAAGGCCGCCACGTAGGCGATGACCTCCAGCACGCCCGGCGTCATGAGCGCATAGACGGGGAACAGCCGCGCCACGAGGAATACGCCGGCCACGACCATCGTGGCGGCATGGATAAGCGCGGAGACCGGCGTCGGCCCTTCCATGGCGTCCGGCAGCCAGATATGCAGCGGGAACAGCGCGGATTTGCCGGCGCAGCCCATGAAAATCAGCAGCATGGCCCATGAAAGGGCCGACAAGCCTAAGAATGAGGCTTGCAGGGCGGGCGCGAACAGCGCGCCGCCCACGCCGGCCGCGTCTTGGGCGCTGCCGCAAATGGTCTGGAAATCAAACGTTCCCGTAAAGTACGAGAGAATCAGGATGCCGATCAGGAAGCCGAGGTCGGCGAAGCGCGTCACGATAAACGCTTTCTTGGAGGCCGACACCGCTTCGGGCTTCGTATAGTAGAAGCCGATGAGCAGGTAGGACGACACGCCGACCAACTCCCAGAAGATATAGGTCTGGAAGATGTTGGGCGCCACGACGAGCCCCAGCATCGAGAAGCTGAACAGGCCGAGGAACGCGAAGTAGCGCGCGAAGCCCTTTTCGCCGGCCATGTAGCCGAGGCTGTAGATATGCACCATGAGCGAAACGGTCGTGATGACGACCCACATCATGGCCGAGAGCGCGTCCACGTAAATGCCGAGGCGGATGGCGAGCAGGGGCGTGAACCGCAGCCATTCCCACGAAAGGATTTCCACGGCCGGCCGCGTGCCGTCGGCGTCCAGCGGCAGCGAGAAGTACGTCCAGGCCGTGTAATAGGCCGCCACCGCGGCGATGCCCGTCAGCACGCTGCCGATGTAGCCGGCCCATTTGCCCGGCAGGCGCAGCCCGAACGCAATCAGCAGGATGAAGCTGAACAGCGGCAGGAGCGGCACCAAGGCGGTATAACAACTGTTGAACATGGTCTTAGGTTATTTCAAGTGTTGGTTCAGGTATTGTATCGTAATCAATTTGTTGCCAATTTATTGTATCAATCTACTTAAAGTGTTGATGTAGGTTGCGTTTGGCGTCTTGTCGTTTATTTTAAATCGTTCAGTTCGTTGAGTTTCTGCGCCTCGATATGTTTGAGGTTGCGGTAAATGTTGATGATAATCGCGATGGCGATGGCCGTTTCCGCCGCCGAAATCGCGATGGAGAACAGGGCGAAAAACAGCCCCTCCATGTGTTCGGGAAACAGGAAACGGTTGAACACCGCAAAGTTGATATCGGTGGCGTTCAGAATCAACTCAACGGAAATCAGCATGGCGAGCAGGTTCCGCCGCGTGATGAAGCCATAGATGCCGGCGAAAAACAGTATCGTGCTGAGCACCAGGTAATAGGTCATGGGTATGTTTGCCATGTCGGTCGGTTTTTAAAGGTTAGGGCTATTGGCGTTTGCGGGCGATTAAGATACCGCCTATAATGCAGGCCAACAGCAAAATACTCAAGGCTTCGAACGGCAGGATGTAGCCGAACTTGTCCGCGCTCATCAGGGCGTTGCCGATGGCCTTCATCGGCAGTTCTTCGGGCGCGCGGTAATAGACCTCGCCCCAAGGGGAGGCCTGGAACAGATACACGCAGAGCAAGGTGCCGGCCGCCGCCGCGATGAAGCCGAGCCAACGGCGGTGGCTCCGTATCGGCTGGTTCTTTTCTTCGTCCGTACTGGTCAGGAAGATGGAAAAGACGTAGAGCACGATGATGCCGCCGGCGTAGACCGTCATCTGAACCGCGCCTAAAAACGAGTAGTTCAGATAGAAATAGAGGCCGGCCGTGGCAAAGAGGACAAACAGCAGGTAGGTGGCCGCCCGCAGGATTTTCTTAGTCGTGACCGCCAGAATCGAGCTGACGACCATGACGGCGGCCAGGAAAAAGAAAACGAGGGTGGAGGCAATCGATCCGTTTTCCATAAGGCTATAAGGTATTAGGATTTAAGGTCAACACTAACTTGCCGCGTTCAAAGACGGCGTTTTCGTAATCCGGCGTAAACGCGATGGCCTGTTGCGGGCACACCCGCACGCAGATCTGGCAGAACAGGCAACACCCCAGGTCGTAGGTATAGCGCGCCAGCACTTTCTTCGGTTTGCCGTCGGGCGTCGTTTCGGTGCGCGTCTCGATATGGATTGTCTCGTTCGGACAGTTCATCTGGCACAGCCCGCAGGCGATGCAGCGGTGGTTCCCGTTCTCGTCGAGCGGCATACTGAGCCGGCCGCGGAAGCGCGGGGAAACGTAGTTCTCTTCCCGGTGCGCCGGGTAAGGGTCGGTCGTCTTCTTGCGGAAAAAAATCTTGAGCGTCGTGCCCATGCCGATGAGCAACGAGCGCAAGCCCGTGAAGAAATCGTGGAAATAATCGTACACTTTCATCGTATCATCGTTTAAAAATGCCAGCCGCAGGCCACGACCACCACCATAATCAGCAGGTTGCAGAGGTTGAGCGGCAACAGGTAACGCCATTCCAACGCCAGCAGCTGGTCGATGCGCAAGCGCGGGAACGTCCATTTGAACCACATGAGGACAAAAATCAGCAGGGCGGTCTTGCCGAAGAACCACAGCACGGAGGGGATGTAGTCCATCACGGCGTTGAAGCCGTCCCAGCCCGGGATATGGAGCGGCATCCAGCCGCCGAGGAACAGCGTCGCCGCCAGGGCTGCCACGATAAAGGCGTTCACGAATTCGGCCACATAGTAAAAGCCGAAGTGCATACCCGAATACTCGGTGTGGTAGCCCGCCGTCAGTTCCGATTCGGCTTCGGGCAGGTCGAACGGGCCGCGGTTGGTCTCGGCCGTGCCGGCCACCAGATAGACGACAAACGCGACAAAGGCCGGGATATGCCCTTTGAAGATGAACCACAGGTCGTTCTGCGCCTCAACGATTTCCGACATCTGCATCGTGCCGGAGAGCACGACAACCGTCAGCAGGCTCAGCCCGATGGAGAGCTCGTAGCTGATCATCTGGGCGCCGCTGCGCATCGCGCCGATCATCGAGAACTTGTTGTTGCTTGACCAGCCAGCCAGCAGGATGCCCACGATGCCGATGGAAGAAACGGCCATCATGAAGAACACGCCCACGTTGAAGTCCAACACCTGCAGGCCTTTGGCGAACGGGATGCAGCTGAACGTCAGCACCGAAGCGATGATGACGACAAAGGGCGCGAGGTTGTAAAGAAAGCGGTCCACATGGTTGATGGACATGATTTCTTTCGTCAGGATTTTCACCATATCGGCCACGGTCTGGCATAGCCCCCACGGGCCGACGCGGTTGGGTCCCAGACGGCACTGGAAGGCCGCGCACACCTTGCGTTCGGCCAAAATCATCACCAGGGCGATCAGGGCGTAAGCCACCAAAATGACCACGCCGATGAGCACGCACTCGATGAAGAAACTCAATCCGCCGGGCAGATAGCTTCTGAGGAAGTGGTCTATCCAACCGGTCACGCTTGCAAAATCAAACATAGGTTTATCAAGTCTTTGTCTGTATCAGGTCTTTATCGGTCAATATCCGGCACCACGTAGTCCAACGACGCGCCCACGACAATCAGGTCGGCGATTTTGTGGCCCGAAGCCAAGTGATCCACGGCGCCCACGAGCGGCAAGCCCGTGGAGCGGAACTTGACGCGGTAGGGGAATTTGTCGCCACGGCTTTCGATGAACACGCCGAACAGCCCGCGCGAGGCTTCCACCAACTTGAAATAGTCGCCTTCCGGCAACTTTATCAACGGCTTGGTCTTCAATGCGTAATCGCCATCCGGGATTTGGGTCAGCAGTTGATCCAACAACTTGAGCGACTCGTGGATTTCGTCCATGCGGACGCAGTAGCGGTCGAAGCAGTCGCCGTTTTGGTACAGCACCTCGTTGAATTCCAGGCGGTCATAAACGCCGTAGGGATGGAGCTTCCGCAGGTCGCACGACAGGCCGGAGGCGCGTGCCGAAGGCCCCGTGATGCCGTAAGAGGCCGCTTCTTCCTTGGTCAGCAGCCCGATGCCTTTCGTCCGTTGCTGCACGATGACGTTGCCGGTGAATACTTTATGGTATTCGGGCAGCACGGTGGGCAGGTAACGGATAAATTCGGCCGTCTTGCGCAGGAAGTCGGGGTGCAGGTCGGCGGCCACGCCGCCTATCATATTGTAGTTCTGTATGAGCCGGCCGCCCGTCGTGTCTTCGAACAGGTTGAGGATTTTCTCGCGGTCGCGGAAGCCGTAGAAAAACGGCGTCAGGCCGCCCATATCCATGCAGAACGTGGAATAGAACAGCAGGTGCGACTGGATACGCGTCAACTCGTCCATGATGGCGCGGATGTATTGGGCGCGCAACGGGATTTCAAGCCCCAGGGCCTCCTCGATGCAGGCGCAGAGCGCGTGGCGGTTCTGATGGGCCGAGAGGTAGTCGAGCCGGTCGGTCAGCGCCAGCGTCTGCGGGTAGGTCAGGCTTTCGCACATCTTTTCGATGCCGCGGTGGATGTAGCCGCAGTGCGGATCCACCTTGCGCACGATTTCGCCCTCCAGCGAGACCTGAAAGTGCAGTACGCCGTGCGTGGCCGGGTGTTGCGGCCCGAAGTTCACGACGTATTCCTCTTTTTCGAACAGGCGGTTTTCCCCCTCGGTCGTGGTGCCCGTCGTGCGGTCGGTGTAGAAGACCGGCTGCGCGTCCGTCAGTTTCTCGGGTTTGGTCGGCACCGGGTTCAGCGCCGGGTCGGCATCGTAGTCCTTGCGGAGCGGATGGCCGTTCCAGTCGTTGCGCAGATAGAGCCGCCGCATATCGGGGTGGTTCAGGAAGCGGATGCCGAAGAAGTCGAACACCTCGCGTTCCTCCAACAGCGCCGACTGCCACAGGTGGCTGACGGTGGGGATGGCGGCCGTTTCGCGGTCGGTGCGCACCTTGACCACCACGGTATGGCCGTGTTGATAGGAATAAAGGCGGTAGAGCACGCTCAGGCCGTCTTCGCCCTCGTCCAAGCCGACCATATAACTCAGAAAGTCGAACGCCAGGCCTGCATCGGTCTTCAGAAAGGCGGCCAAGTCCGGCCAAGCGTCCGGCTTTACGCCCAAAGTTTCCACTTGTTGGGTCGGATTCAGCGTTTCGCACGCGAATCCGGCGTTTTGCAGATAAGCCGACAGGTTATTCATGGTTCTGTTTCTCCCAATTTAGTTTTTCGGCTTCGGTCGGGGCGGTCTCCTTGTGGTTGCGGCCGCCGAAGAACTTCTCCGCCTTGATTTTGCGTTGCAGTTGGAACATCCCGTAGAGCAGGGCCTCGGGGCGGGGCGGGCAGCCCGGCACATAGACGTCCACCGGAATGATTTGGTTGACGCCCTGCACCACGTGGTAGGAATGGCGGAACGGCCCGCCCGAAATGGCGCAACTGCCCATCGCGATGACGTATTTGGGGTCGGCCATCTGGTCGTAGAGCCGCTTGAGCACGGGCGCCATCTTGTGGACGATGGTGCCGGCCACGATGATGACGTCGGCCTGACGCGGACTGGCACGCGTTACTTCGAAGCCGAACCGCGCAAAGTCGTAGCGGGCGGCGCCCACGGCCATGAACTCTATGCCGCAGCAGCTTGTGGCGAACGTCAGCGGCCAAAGCGAGTTGGCCCGTCCCCAGTTGATCATGTCGTCCAAAAAGCCGAGCCAGACCGGGGTGCCGGCCGCCTTGAGCTCGTCCAACGTATCCAGATAGTCGTTGTTTTTGAACGCAGCGTCGTCAATGGATTGTATGCCTTTGTGTTTCATAGCGGTATCAAATGATTATTTCCATTCCAATGCGTTCTTGCGCCAGGCGTAGGCCAGCCCCAGGACGAGGATGACGAGGAAGAACAGCACGCTCAGCAGCCCGTTCACGCCCATGTCGCGCACCACCACCGCCCAGGGGAACAGAAAGACGGTTTCAATGTCGAACATCAGGAACAGAATGGCGAAAAGATAATAACCGGCCTTGAACTGCATCCACGAGCGTCCGCGCGTGGGGATGCCGCATTCGTAGGCTTCGCCTTTTTGGGGATTGTACGTGCGCGGGGATACCCACGCGCCGATGCCCCAACCGGCCGCCACCAACGCGAGGGCGGTCAGAATGACGACGACGAAAAAAGTCAGGTTAAGCATATTTCCGTGTTTTATAAGTCGTTAAACATTAAATTCGCTCACCCAAGGCCTTCATGGCCTCAATCTGTTTGGGCACGTCCGGCGCCGCGAAAATGGCCGCGCCCGCCACCAGGGCGTTGGCGCCCGCTTTAAGCAGCTTGGGCGTATTGTCGAGGTTCACGCCGCCGTCGATTTCGATAATCAGGTCGGGGTTGTAGCGCTGTTTGAGCTGAACCGCCTGTTCCAGTTTGCGGTACGTGTTCTCGATGAATTTCTGCCCGCCGAAGCCGGGGTTGACCGACATAAGCAGCAGTAAATCACAATATTCTATCACGTTTTCGACCATGCAGACGGGCGTGTGCGGGTTGAGCACCACGCCGGCCTTCATGCCGAGCCGCCGGATTTCGGCGAGCGTGCGGTTCAGGTGCGTGCTGGCTTCGGCATGGACGCTCAGATAGTCGGCGCCCGCTTCGGCAAAGGCCGACAGATAGCGTTCGGGCTGTTCGATCATCAGATGGACGTCCAACGGTTTCTTCGCGTATTTCTTGATGGCCTTCATGACGGGCGGGCCGAACGTGATGTTGGGCACGAAATGCCCGTCCATGATGTCGATATGGAACCAGTCGGCCGCAGAGGCGTTCAGCATCTCGGTTTCCTGCCGCAGGGCCGAAAAGTCGGCCGAGAGGAAGGACGGTGACAGATAGAAAGACATAAGTCAGTTTTAAATTAAGGTATCCGCTTCATTTCAAGGCCTGACATGAAGCGTACAAAGGTAAAAAATAAAGAAATAGGCCGCGCCATCGCCCGTTTAAAAGCTATTCAACGATAAATATCACGTTTATAATAATTTGACTTATTTTGTTGAAAAGTAAGCCGATGATAAACCGAAGACGGGGCACGCCGTTTTTACGGGGAGGTCAAGGTTATTTGTCGTTGTAATGCCCTTCCAATTCGATGACCAGCACGTTGACGATTTCGTCATAGATATCGTAAATCATCCGGTCGGTTTTGGAAATTCGGCGGGAATAAGTGATGTCGCCGCC
>CAMWIS010000035.1 GCA_947174375.1 uncultured Bacteroidales bacterium | reverse complement strand
CGATATGGCCGCCTTGGGGCGGGACAGGCTCGCGATAGGCGTGGCGCTCAGTTATTTATATCCGCAACAGACGGTTTTGGGCATCGGCATGGGCTCGTGCATCACGTATAACTTGGTGCGGGCGGACGGCCGTTTGGAGCCGGGCGCGATTGCCCCCGGGGTCTATATGCGGGCGCAGGCCATGCACCGGTTCACGCACGCGCTGCCGCAGGTGGCATTGGACTGGCAGGCCGCCGCATGGCCGGTGCCGGTGGCGGTTCACGACACGGAAACGGCCTTGCGGTGCGGGGCCGTCGAGGGTGTCCGGCATGAGCTGGAAGGCTTCATCCGCCGCTATCGGAACGATTGCGGCGCCATCCCCGTCGTGTTGACGGGCGGCGACGCCGGCTATTTTGAATTTTCGCCAAAAAAGAGGATATTTGCGAAGCCTAATTTGGTGCTCGTCGGATTGAATGAGATATTGGACTATAACAAATAAAACCGGTCGCTTCGTGGCGGTATGCGTGTGCTGTTTTCTGCTGGGGAACCTGCGGGAAACCCGTGCGCAAATCGGCGTCCTTTCGCCGTATTCCGCTTTGGGCGTCGGGCGGGAGGTGCCTTATCTCAACGCGCGTACCATGGGGATGGGCGGGGTCGTCATGGGGCTTGCGGGCCACCGTGAAGCCAGCCCGTGGAATCCGGCCTCGTACCGTCTCGGCGTCGATACGCTGAGCGTCATGTTCGACATCGGTTTCTACTTGAATATGAACGGACTGCGTCAGGATGTGGACGGTCAGACGCTACGCAACCAAAGCACGGGCGGTGGTTTGGGCAATATGGAGTTCTATTTCCCGGTGTTCAAATGGTGGAAAATGGGCTTCTACCTGTTGCCTTACACGGAAGTCGCTTATTCCACCTCCGATATCCGTAACCGCGATGAGGCGCATATCGGCCTCACGCAGATGGTGCACGAGGGGACGGGCGGCCTGAACCGTTTCGGTTGGGGCAACGCCTTCGGCTGGGGGCCGGTTTCGGTCGGCATCAACCTGAATTACCAGTTCGGCAGCATAGAGGAGGTTTATACGCTGACGTTCAAGAACGACAGCCTCACCTCGGGCGCCGCGGGTTCCCATGTGCTGACCCATACGCGCTTGAACGGTCTGGCCATCGACGTGGGCCTGCAGTACGCCCAGCCGCTGAAGCACGGCCATCTGAGCTTCGGCGCTTCGTACAGCCTCTCCACGACGATGTACGCCAAGCGGAGCACGTTGGGCTCGGCCTACTACACGTATGCGGCCAAGGACACGGCCTTTTTCAAGCCGCAGCGCAAGGGCGAGGTCGTCATCCCCGGCAAGTTGCGCGTGGGCGTCTCCTACGACGACCATAGCGACTGGCTCGTGGGCGTCGATTTTACGTATGCGTGGTGGTCGCAGTACAAAGAATACGGAGAATCCTACGATTATTTCCGTAATACGTTCCGGGTGGCGGCCGGCATGGAGCTCAAGCCCAATTACCAGAGCGCTTCCCCCATGCGGCGCGTGGCCTACCGCATCGGCGGCCGTTATGAGACCTATTACGCCGATTACGGCCAAAAGAATTTGGACGGTTACGCCCTGAACCTCGGCGTGGGCATTCCGGTGCGCCGGAGCCGCTCGATGATCAACGTCGGCTTGGAGTACGGCCATGTCGGCCGTCTGCAGGCCGGGCAGATTACGGAGAACTATTTCAAGATCGGCGTCGGTTTCTCGTCGGTGGAGACGTGGTTCGTGAAGCGGAAATACGATTAGTGGAAAATATATAAATACAAACATATCATGAAAAAACTGGTTTTCTTGGCGGTGGCCGTCCTGATGGCGGCGCCCCTGTCGGCCCAGAAGTATGGCGCGACGCCGGAAGATAGCATCGAATGTATCAAGAACCTCTCCATCTATCAGGAGTTCTACAAGCAAAAAGCCTATGTGGACGCCTATCCGGCTTGGAAGGAAGTGTTGCAGTACTGCCCCAATACGTCCAAGAACACGTACATCCGCGGTAACGTCATCCTCAAACAGATGATTGCCAAGACGTCGGATCCGGAAGCCAAAAAGCAGTACATCGACGAGTTGATGCAGCTGTGGGATCTGCGTATGCAATACTATGGCGAACCGTCTTACTGCAAGGGTCAGAAGGCGAGCGATATGCGTACCTATCTGCCGGATGATATCGCGGGCGCCCGCGCCTTGTTCCTCGAAGCGATGGCCGACGAAAAGGAAGTGCGCAACTATGCGATTCCTTTCCTGTACCTGCGTACCGTCATCGAGGCCTATAAGGCTTCGCAGGCCGAAAAGGACGACATCATCGAAGCCTACGAGCAGGGTAGCGCGCTCTTGGATATCTTCCAAGCCGCCAAGCCCGACGACGATAAGATAGAGGAAGCGATGGTCGGTCTCGATGCGTTGCTCGAACCCTATGCCACGTGCGTGGAACTCGTGCCGCTGTACGAAAAGAAATTCGACGACAACAAAGACAACGCCGATTTCCTCAAAAAAGCCACGGGTATGCTGGATAAGCGCGGTTGCACCGATTCCGAAATCTTCTTCAAGATGACCGAAGCCCTGCACGCGATTGCGCCGACGCCGCAAACCGCTTACCTCATGGCCAAGATGTGCTATGCGAAGAAAGACTACCAAACGGCCATCAACTACATCCAGGGCCAGGAGGAATCTTTGGAGAAAGACAACGAGAAAGTCAACGCCTACCTGCTGTTGGCCGACTCCTATCAGAATACGAACCAGTACGCGAACGGCCGTGCGGCCTGTCTGAAGGCGATTGAAATCAACCCGGAAAGCGGTCGCGCCTATCTGGTGCTCGGCAACATCTATGCGGCCGGCGCCAAATCCTGCGGCTCGGAAGCCCAGGTTTCCCAGCGTGCGGCTTACTGGGTGGCGGTCGATACCTATATCAAGGCCAAACAGGTGGATCCGTCCGTCGCGGAAACGGCCGACAAGTTGATTTCGACCTACCGGGCCTATTTCCCCTCCGGCGACGACCTGTTCACGTTCGGCTACAAAGAGGGTGAAAGCTATACGATAGACTGCTGGTTCCGCGCCACGACGACGATTCGTTCGCGGTAGTTTGATGCTTATGAAGAACCTACGTTTAACGCTTGGAACGGCCGCATTGGGATTGGCGGCCGTTCTCGCTTTTTCCTGCCGTTCCGCCCACAAGGGCCTGCCGTATGCCGACCCCGAAAACGCGCCGGTGCAGGCCGTCTATAATTCCGTGTCCGCTTTTACCGATTCTGGCCGCGTGCAGATGACGATGGAATCGCCGTTGATGTACAATTATTCGGACGAAAAGGGCACGCAGATTTTCCCCACGGGCGTCCATTCGATTTTCCTCAACGAGTTCGGGGAGACGAACGTCGATCTCGTTTCCGATTCCGCCATCAACATTCAGGACGACCGGATGATGAAGTTCTACGGCAACGTCATCGTCAAGGATTACCGCAACGGCGATACGCTCTATACGGAGGCGCTGTATTGGAACCAGCAGACGCGCAAGATTTATTCCGACGTTCATGTGCGCAAGGTAAGCCCCGGTTTGATTTTGGAAGGCGACGGCTTCGATTCGGACGAAGAAATGAACGACGTCCGCTTGCGCCGTCCGCGCGGTGTCATTTTGTAGCGCATAGCAACCGAAGGCCATGGAAACCTGCGGCATCGACTGGGTGATAGGCGCGTTGGCGGCCGCCGTCTTGATTAACGGCAGCGCGGCGGCTTACAAGGCGCTCAACAACCTGCAACTGGAAATCGAGCGGGGCTCGTCGTCCTGGCTCTCGCGCTGCTTCGTGTGGGTGGCGGGGCAGCCGGAGGCCTTCCCCGTGTTCCTGCGGTTGGGGCAGGTGCTGTGTACGGCGGTCTATATCGGCGCGCTCATGCGGGTCTTTCCCGACCTTTGGCATATCTTGGGCGGGTTGGCCGTTTTCGTGGCGGTCGCCTGGGGTTTGTCCGGCGTTCTGTTCCGGTTCTACCCGTTGCCGACGCTCAAGGTCGCCGGGCTGGTTCTCCTTATTCCCTACACTTTGCTTTATCCGCTGACCTATGGCATCGGCCGTTTGGTCAGGGCGGAGCGTCCCGCCGTCGAATCTGCCGACGATTATGCCGACGGGGTGTTGGAAGAATCGCTGAACGATTTGCGGGAGAACTACGGCGCTTCGCCCGAATACAGCGAGGAGGGGCGTATGGTGCAGAACGTGATGGGCTTGCGCAAGTCCAAGGTGCGGGACTGCATGGTGCCGGCGGCGGACATCGTGCGGACTTCTTTCGAAACGCCCCTGGACGAACTGGTCAAGCTGTTCACGCAGACCGGCTTCTCCAAAATCCTGATTTATAAGGAAAGTCCGGAAAAGATTGCCGGTTACGTCCATGCCTACGATTTGTTCCGCGACCCGGCGCCGACTTCCATTGCGGAACTCATCCGCCCGATTCACGCGGTGCCCGAGACCACGGCGGCCGGGATGCTGTTGAAGGAAATGATAGAGAAGCACCTGAGTATCGCCGCCGTATTCGACGGTAACGGCGCCGTTTCGGGTATGCTGACGCTGGAGGATTTGATGGAGGAAATCTTCGGCGAAATCGAGGACGAATTCGATGTGGAAGAGGCGGCGGTCGCGCCGTCCGGCCGTCGGCGCGGCTAAGTTGGAAATCTGAAGAAAAAAGTTTAACTTTGCAAGCTTAATTCCGAAAAGTGTGAAGGCATTGGGGGATTATATGTTGTCGTTTGCGGGCTTGTCCATGGGCAGGCACACGTTCCGGTACCGGTTGGACGACGCTTTCTTTGCCTGCTTTCCGGAAGGCGATATCCGTCAGGCGGATGTGACGGTCGATTTGACGCTGGAACGCACGGAGCGTTTGATGCGGTTGCATTTCGACTTCGCGGGGTGGTTCAAGACCGCCTGCGACCGTTGCCTGAACGAATTGGATTGTCCGGTAGCCTTTCAGGATGAGGTCATTGTCCGTTTTACGGCCGATACCGACGGTAAGGAAGACGAAGACAATCTGTGGTGGGTGGAAGAACATCGGGATAAGTTGGACTTGAGCCAGTATCTCTACGAAACGGTGGCCTTGCAGCGGCCGATTCAGATGTTCTGTCCGGAAGACGGAGCCGGGCGTTCCACTTGCAACGCCGCCGTGGTTGAACGCATGGGCGCGGCGGAACCGACTCAGCCGGCGGGCACGTTGTCGGAAGACAATTTGGCCGTGTTGCGCCGTTTGAAGAACTGAATGTTTAATGATTAAAATATAAAGTGTTATGCCTAATCCTAAATGGAGATTCTCCAAGACGAGAACGCGCAAGAGAAGAACGCACGATAAGTTGACGGCGCCTCAGCTGTCCACCTGCAGCAATTGCGGTGCGGCCGTTCTGTACCACCATGTATGCCCCGAATGCGGCTACTACCGTGGCAAACAGGCCATCGAAATGACGCCTAACGCATAGGCGATTCGTCTTATTTGTCGCTGTTTCAAATGAGAATAGGGCTGGATATTATGGGCGGCGATTTCGCGCCCGACCACACGCTTGACGGTGCCATTGCGGCCTTGCCGCATATCGGTGACGACGTGCTCGTGTTGCTCGGGGACGAGACCGTTATCCGGGCGGGTCTGCAAAAACGCGGGGTCGCGGCGGAGCGTTTCGAAATCGTGCATACGCCCTCGCAAATCACGATGGAGGAAAAGGCGTTACGGGCGCTTCAAGCCAAGCCTGACTCCAGCATCGCCGTCGGTTTCAAAATGTTGGTCGCCAAGCAACTCGATGCTTTCTCCAGCGCCGGCAATTCGGGCGCGATGGTGGCCGGTGCCGCCAGTATCGTCCGTACCATCGACCGCGTGATTCGCCCTTGTACGGCCACGACGATTCCGCAGGAAGAAGGGCCGGACAGTGTCGTGCTGGATATCGGCACCACGCCGGACGCCAAGCCGGACGTCATGTTGCAGTTCGGTATGCTCGGCAGCATCTACGCCCAAACGGTTTTGGGCATCGCCGAACCGCGCGTCTGCCTGCTGAACGTGGGGACGGAAGACGGCAAGGGTAACCTCCAGTGCCAGGCGGCTTTCAAACTGATGAAAGACACGCCGTATTTTCATTTCGTGGGCAACATGGAGCCGCGCGATTTGTTCAAGAACAAGGCGGACGTATTCGTGACCGACGGTTTTGTCGGCAATATCCTGATCAAGCAGATCGAAACGTTCTACCGCCTGTTCCAAAAACGTCATTTCACGGATCCGTTGATAGACCGGCTCAATTACGAACTGTACGGCGGTTCGCCCATCCTGGGCGTAAACGCCCCCGTCGTGTTGGGGCACGGCATCTCCAGCCCGACCGCCATCAAGAACATGGTGTTGCAGTCGAGAAGTATGTTCAAAAACAAGACGACAGAGAAGATCAACTTCATGTTTGAGCAATACGTGAGCAACTAAGGTATGGAAAAGATACACGCCGTCATCAAGGGTGTCGGGGGGTATGTTCCCGATTATATACTGACCAACGATGAGTTGAGCCGTATGGTGGATACGACCGATGAGTGGATTATGACCCGCATCGGGATTAAGGAACGCCGTCTGTTGCGCGAAGAGGGCAAGGCGACGTCCGACTTGGGCGTGGAAGCGGTCAAGAATCTGTTTGCCAAGACGGGGACTAAACCCGAGGAGGTGGATTTGTTGATTTGCGCGACGGTAACGCCCGATATGCGTTTCCCCGCCACGTCCTGTGTCATCTGCGACAAAATGGGCATCAAGAATGCCTTTGCTTTCGATTTGACTTCCGGCTGTTCCGGTTTCGTTTACGCGCTTTCGACGGCCGCCCGTTTCGTGGAGTCGGGCCGCTACAAGAAAGTCGTGCTCGTGGGCGCGGAGGTCATGTCGTCCATCATCGATTATACCGACCGGGCCACCTGTCCCATTTTCGGCGACGGGGCGGGCGCGGTGCTGTTGGAACCCTCCACCGAGGGCTATGGCGTTTTGGATGAGGAAATGGGCACGGACGGCTGTGGCCGCGTGCATCTGCATATGAAAGCCGGCGGTTCGTTGATGCCGCCCACGCACGAGACCATCGACAAACGTCTGCATTATGTCTATCAAGAAGGGCAGCCCGTGTTCAAATGGGCCGTCGTCAAGATGGCGGATGTGGCGGAAGCCGTTATGAAACGCAACCATTTGGATCCGAACAAGACGTGGCTCGTGCCGCACCAGGCCAACCTGCGGATTATCGACGCCGTGGCGCGCCGCATGGAGCTGTCGTCGGAACGGGTCATGATCAACATTCAGAAATACGGCAATACGACGGCGGCCACGATTCCGCTGCTATTGTGGGAATGGGAAGATAAGCTCAAGAAAGGCGACGACCTCGTGATTTGCGCTTTCGGCTCCGGTTTCTCCTGGGGCGCGATTTGGCTCAAATGGGCTTATTGAGATAAGGCTTAAAGTAAGGAAAAGCGTTGTCGGGCAACCGGCGACGCTTTTTTTATGCCCGGATGCGGGCGCAGAGGATGCCGGCGGCCACGGCGGCGTTGAGCGATTCGGCCGCGTGCGGGCGGTCGGGGGCAGTGGCGGGGGAGAAGGTCGGGATATGGATTTTGCGGTTGATGAGCGCGCGCGTGGCCGGTCGGATGCCGTGGCTCTCGTTGCCGATGCAATACCAGGCGTCGGTGGCGGTCAGCGGTTGGGCAAACAGGTTCTCGCCCTCCAAAAACGTGCCGTAAAACGGAAACCCGTCGGGGGCTTCGGATGCCGCCCGCGCCAAATCCATATAGTAAACCGGCAGATGGGCCACCGCGCCCATCGAAGCCTGCACGCATTTGGGCTGGAACGCGTCGGCGGTGTCTTCGGAGCAAATCAGGCGGTCGATGCCGAACCAGTCGGCAATGCGGATAATCGTGCCCAGGTTGCCGGGGTCTTGCAAGCCGTCCAATACGAGGCTCAGTCCCTTGAACGCCTCGCCCGGCGCCAGGCGGCGGTGCGGTTGGGCCCAAACGCCGAAAACGTGTTGCGGGCTCGTCAGGCCGGAGATCCGCGTCAGTTCCTTCTCCGAAACGGTCTGCAACAGCGGCGCGCAGGACGGAAAGCGTCCGGCCACCGTTTCCGCATAGTCGGGCAGGGCATACAGGGCCCGCAGGTTCAGCGGAGCGGCCAGCAACATTTCGACGACTTTGGGCGTTTCCGCCACAAAGACGTCGTCCTCCCGACGGAATTTCTTCTGCCGGTAGGCCTGCAAGGTTTTGAGCTGTTGGTTGGAGAGGGACATAAGCCGTCGTTTAACAAAAAACGCTCTGCATTTTGCAATGCAAAGCGTTTTTCTTGCGTGTGCGTCGAAGGATTATTCGGCGTAAACGTCCAACGTGATTTCCGCTTTCACTTCGCGGTGCAGGTTGATGTTGGCCGTATGCGTGCCGATTTCCTTGATGACGTCGCCTACGATCATGATCTTCTTGCGATCCACTTCGATTTGGTGCTGTTCTTTCAGCGCGTCGGCAATTTGGATGGCGTTGACCGAACCGAAGATCTTGCCGGAAGCGCCGGCCTTGGCCGCGATGCGAACCGTCAGGCCGTTCAATTTGGCCGCAACGGCTTCGGCTTCCTGTTTGATCTTTTCGGCCTTGAAAGCGCGTTGTTTCAAGGTTTCGGCCAGCATTTTCTTGGCACCGGCCGTCGCCATAACCGCCATACCCTGCGGAATCAGATAGTTGTTGGCGTAGCCGTTTTTAACGGTTACGATATCGTCCTTATAGCCCAAGTGAGCTACGTCTTGCGTTAAAATGATTTCCATCTGTACTTCCTCCTTATTTTAATAAGTCCGCAACATAGGGCATCAAAGCCAGGTGACGGGCACGCTTGATGGCTTGAGCGACTTTCTTCTGATACTTTTGCGAAGTACCGGTAAGACGGCGGGGGTAAATTTTACCTTGTTCGTTGACGAATTTGAGCAGAAAATCCGCATCCTTATAGTCGATGTAACGGATACCGCTCTTTTTGAACCGGCAGTATTTCTTTCTCTTGGTTTCTACTGCAATCGGCGTTAAGTACTTTATGTCGTTATCGTTAGCAGCCATTTCCTATTCGTTTTAAGCGTTAATGTTTTCTTCTTTCTTCTTGTTGTGCTTCTTCTCGTTGTAAGCGATGGCGAATTTGTCCAACTTAACGGTCAGGAAGCGCAACATCTTTTCGTCGCGACGGAAAGCCGTTTCCAATACGTCCACGACTTTGCCTTCGGCCTTGAATTCTATCAGGTAATAGAATCCGGTGCCTTTCTTCTGAATGGGATAGGCCAATTTACGCAATCCCCAATTGTCTTCATAGACAATCTCAGCCCCTTGCTCCTTGAGCAACGACTGATACTTCTTTACCGTTTCCTTCATCTGTTCATCAGACAAAACGGGAGTCATAATGAAAACGGTTTCATACTGGTTCATCGTTTTACTTTTTAAAGTGTTAATAATTAAAATTCAGCTTAATAACCCCTTGAAACGATGAAGCTACAAGGGGCAAAAGCCTGCAAATATAGCGATAAATTATCGAAAAACAAATTCGTGGGCGCTTCCACCGCCTTACTCCTCGTCTTCGGGGGCGGGTTTCAATACGCCGCGGACATACACGGACGGGTTCAGATACTTTTTCAGCGTTTTCTGTATCGTCTTGGCTTTCAGATTGTCGATGCGCTGAAACTGTATGTCTTTGTTAAGCCCGTCCAGATCCGTGCCGATGTAGTCGGCCTGCATCATCATCGAAAGCCAAAAACCGTTGTTGCCGAGGTTCTTCTCAAACGACCGCTTTTGGGTCTCCTTCACTTTGTTCAAGTCGGTTTCGTTGGGCCCTTCCTTGATGAGCAGTTGGATTTGTTCCAGCACGGCCGCTGTGAGTTCGTCCGTGCGTTGCGGTTCGCAACCGAACAGGATGATGAACGTGGCTTCCGGTTTGGGGTAGCGTTCCAATTCTATCTTTACGGCCGGCGAATAGACGCCGCCCATTTCCTCGCGGATTTTCTCCAGCAGTTTGATTTCCATCAGGTCGCTGAAGAAAGAGAGGCTTTGGCGCGTCGGCAAATCCCAGTTGTAGGGCATGGAGAAAACCAAGCCCACCATGCTTTGGTCGTCCGCCCCCATCGCCATCTCGAATTCGGTCTTGACCGACGGGAAGGGCGCGTAGCAGTCGCGCCAATGCCGTTCTTCCGTACGGACGGGCAGGGAGCCCAAGTAAGTTTCCAGCAACGCGAGCAGGTTGTCATCGATGTTAAAACTGCCCACCAGGTAAAAGCGGAAACTGCCGGCGTTGCCGAACTGTTCGCGGAAAATGTCGTAAACGCGGTCGGCGTCGATTTGATCCAATTGCGCTTCGCTATACAGGAAGTTGTAGCGCGGGTCGTGGTTGGAGGCCGCGCGGAGCAAGCTGTCGGAAAAGACGTAATTCGGGCTGGCTTTCAGCAGGCGGTAGCGCGTTTTGAGTTTGGATACCAAGCTGCGGCAGGCCCGGCGGTCTTGGCGGGGCGCCGTAAACGTGAGGTAGTTGATTTGCAACAACAGTTCCAAATCCTTGACGGAGGAAGAACCGTTGATCACGGCGCGCAAATCATCGAGGCCGGCTTGGTAGGTCACGGTATGGCCCTGCAGTTTTTTGTTCAGTTCGGTGTTGTCGAAGGCGCCCAATCCGCTTTGGGACTGGATGGCGCCGGCCATCGTCGCCGAAATCAGGTCGGGCAGCTCCACGAGCGACGTGCCGCCGAGGTTGTAGGCGCCCAGCAGGATTTCATCGTTCTTGAACGTCGTGGGCTTGAGGTGGACGACTAGGCCGTTGGAAAGCTTGACCTGCGTGATGCCGTGCGCGTCTTCGCCCAGGATTTCCGCCCCGCTGGCCGCCCGCGCGGGCAGGACAACGAGCGGTTCATCGCTGAAACGGTCTTCGTAAGGCGCCACCGCCGTATCGTTTTTGGCCGCCGTGTATAGGGCCAGCAGGTCGGCTTCGGTCGGCACGGCCACGTTTTCCTTTTCGGGCGCGGTGAGCGCGATGACCATGTTGTGATCCGTAATGCCCGCGCGGGCGGCCGCCGTCACCTCTTCCACCGAGATGCCGGGCAAGAGCCGCTTGGCTAATTTGTAGCAGTCGGCCGAGGAAATGACGGGCATCTGATAGAGGAAGTTAGAGACATAGCGCGTGGCCAGCCGGCTGGACGGCGTTTTGTCCGCTTCGGACGCGTCGATTTCGTAGTTGGTCAGCAGGCTCTGTTTGGCGCGTTCCAGCTCGCTTTCCAAGAAACCGTGCCGCGTAACGCGGTAGCATTCCGTCAATAAGGAGGTCAGGGCTTCGGCCGTGCGGCCCTCCTTGGCCAGGGCGTAGAGCTGGTTGACATAGACCTGGCGCACCAGCGGCCCGTAGCCTTGCCCCGCATGGATGAAAGGCGCGTCGGCTTCCTGTACGATTTCTCCGAGCCGCGTGTTGAACATTTCGGTCACCAAGTCCCGTATCAGGTCGTTGCGGAAGTCGCCCACGGTCACAATCGGGCGGTAGGGCTGTTTGAAGAACACGATGAGCGTGTTGTTCTTGGCTTCCTTGTCGGTGGCCACCACCACGAGCGGCTTCGCGTTGTCGGGCACGGTGGCGTAAGGCCGTGCGGGCGCGTCCGCCGGGTTCTGCAACGCGCCGAAACGCTGTTTGATTTGGGCTTCGGCCGCGTCGGGGTCGATGTCGCCCACCACGATGACGGCCTGCAGGTCGGGGCGGTAGAAATCATGGTAGAAACGGCGCAGGCTTTCGGGTTTAAACGTGCGCAGGTTGTCGATTTTGCCGATGGGCATCCGTTCGGCATAGCGCGAGTTGTTCAGCAGGACGGGCAGCGTCTTTTGGCGCATACGGTCGTCGGCGCCCAGGCCCATGCGCCATTCCTCAATGATGACGCCGCGTTCCTCGTCTATGGCCCGGTCGTCCAACGTGGCTTGGTGCGCCCAGTCTTCAAGCACCTGATAGCCCTTTTCAAGCAAGCCCTCCTTGTCGGTGGGGATTTCGAGCATATAGACCGTTTCGTCAAACGTCGTGTAGGCGTTGATGTCGCCGCCGAAGCGCACGCCCGTGCTTTGCAGGAAGTCAATCAGTTCGTTTTTCGGAAAATGCTGCGTGCCGTTGAACATCATGTGTTCGCAGAAGTGGGCGAGCCCCGTTTGGTCGTCGCTTTCGCAGATGGAGCCGGCGTTGACGACCAGTTGCATCATGACCCGGTTTTCGGGCTTGGCGTTTGGGCGGATGTAATAGACCAAGCCGTTGTCCAAACGGCCGATGCGGACCTGCGGGTCCACGGGCAGGTTGCGGTTCAAGTCCTGGGCGGAGACCGTCCCCAAGGCGCAGAGGAGGCCGGCCAACCATAATGCGGTTTTTCTCATGGCGTTCAATTCACTATAATTCGATATCCAACTGCAGCGCGTCTTTGAAATTGCGCAGTTCGGCATTCTGTTCGAGCATACTTTTGTATTTCTCGTTTGCCGTATATACTTTTATGTCCTGTTTGATTTGCTCGTCGATGCGGATGTTGAGCGAGAGCGCGTCCGCCTGCAAGGCCTGCCGCAGGGCGGCACAGATTTCCGCCTTGTCCTCTTCCAGCATATTGGCCTGTACCGCATTGCCTACCGTCAGTTCGACCGTGTGGTCTTCGGCCTGGATTTGCGCGTGTTTGAGGATGTCGTATTTGCCCGGCGACTTGGCTTGGAAACTGTCGGCATAGGCGTTCCAAATGGCCGGCAGTCCGGAAAAGTCTATCGGGCGGGCGGTGTCGGCGGCCGTTACGGCGGGGGCGGCCGCTTGCAGCGATGCGAGGTTTTTCTGTATGTGCTTGATGGAAAGCGGGGCGCGGCGCACGGTGGCCGACGGCGTACCGGACGTGGTCTGGGTCGGCACCGGTGTCGGTGTGGGCTGCGGCGGGGCAACCGGTGGGGCCGGTGC
>CAMWIS010000034.1 GCA_947174375.1 uncultured Bacteroidales bacterium | reverse complement strand
CCCGCGCCAACCGCATCAGCAATTCATCCGCCCGATAAGTGTTCCCTCGCATAATTTTGCAAAGATAATGGAAATTCTTATGCCATTTCCAATTCTTTCATGATAATATTGATATGCAGGCAGTCTTCAATCTTCGCCATGGTTTCAAGCGATAGATTTTCCTGCCCTTTCAGCACTTTTGACACATATTGTTGACTGCACCCCATCAACCCGGCCAATTGTTTCTGTGTCATATCCATTTCTTCCATCTTATCAAGCATGAGCATGGCGATATGCTGAGAGTGCCGCAGCCACGATTTGTTCTGCAACCGCCACTCAGCCTTCTCTCGCCAACGGGACGGTGTGGCGGACCGATGACGTTCTATTCGCGCAATCACTTCTTTCATTTCATAACTCCTTTCTCCCGTATCCACAGGTATATATTATGATAATTCACTCATATAATCGATAAAAGCGTCCTTATCCACAACCCTTTGTTCAAGCAAAAAATTCCTCACTTTCTCCATCTTCCCCAGCTCCAAAAGCGTGTGTTCACGTTCCTGCATGGTGCGCGTCAACTTGATAGCGCCACCTGTAATGACATAGATGCCGGGCTCCAACTTGATAGCATATATCCTGAGCCATGACGCATGCCTGACTGTATTTTGCAACCGCGCCTTCTCTTTGCCAAGCAGAACATCGGCATACCGGCTGTTCTCCAATGGACGGAAAATCTTGTCCAAATCAGCCGCCGGCGAAATATCCATAATCAGACATTGCAGGCGTTCGCTATCTTCTATGGTATCGTAGATGGCTTCATTTACATCCGTTATCTTGAAATACGAAATGAGGTCATCCAAATTAGCCTTAAAAAAATCCCGTAGCCATACAACATCGTTCCATTGTTCAAACAAGGTGTCAAGCGCATTGTCCGAATACCCCTCATAACGTGTTGCCCAAAGGCGGCCATCCTGTGTAATACGGTCAAAAGTCATATTACGTTATGCTTGAAATTGTACCGTAAAGATAATAAAAGATTTTTTAAAATACAACTTTTAGGTTGTTTTTCTTTAAACCTCCCCCTACCTCAGCCGGCGGGACGCGAAAAAGCGGCGGGTGACGAACAATAGCAGCAGGGCGCCGGTGAGCTGCGAAAGGGCCGTGACGCCGAAGGCCGCCGAATAGCCCACATATTCAATCAGGACGCCGCCGAGCAGGATGCCGAAACCCATCCCCACATCCCACGAAACCAAAATCGTGGAATTGGCCGTACCCCGCTGGTCGTGACGCGCCACGGCGATGAACATATTGAGGAAGGCCGGATACATACGCCCGTTGCCCAAGCCTATCAACAGGGCGGAGGCATAATACGCCCACGCGGCGGGCGAGAGGAAAAACAAGGTGTAACCCACCGTGCTGATGAGCGCGCCCTGCAACGCATTCTCCGCCAGATGCCCTTCGCGCAACGACTTGGCGCCGTAGAGCCGCGAGACGACCAGCCCGATGGAGAGCAAGGCGAAAAAGACGCCCGTACCGTTGGTGATGCCGAAGACCTCCTTGCCGTAAATGGCCACATAATTGCTCATCACGCCCCAGCAAAGCCCGAACAGCATGATGTTGAGCGCCATCAGCCAGGCCCGGGTCAGGAAGAAATGATCCAGGCTCATGGGCGGGCGCCCCGTCACCTTCTGCCTTTCGGGGATGCGGACGGTGGTGGTGCAATAGAACCCGAGCCCGGCGGCCACCAACGATATCGCGAAAAGGAACAGGAAACTGTCGGTCAGCGAATAAACCCAAATGCCCGCCGAGGGCGCGATGGCCATCGCCAGGTTGTTGCTCAGGCCGTAATACCCGATGCCCTCATTGCGGCGCGAGGACGGCAGCACGTCAATGGCCACGGTACTGTTGGCCACCGTCGTGGCGCCGAACGGGAGGCCGTGAAACGTGCGGACGATGGCGAACAACAGCAGCGTCACCGCGCCGAAATAGCCGGCGAAGCAGACGAAAAAGAGGCAGAAAAACAGCATCAACACCTTCTTGCGGTCGAAACTATCGACGATGAAGCCGCTGAACGGCCTGATGAGCAAGGCCGCGATGACATAGCCCGACAACACGAGGCCGATCGTATCCTTGTCGGCCTGAAAGCGGTCGGCCAGATAAATCGGCAGCAGGGGCGAGAGCAGATAGAAAGAGAAGTACAGCATGAAATTGCTGCACATCATCTTGCAATATTCTTTATTCCACAGTTTTTCCGTATGTTGTTCCGTAGCCATGACACATTGTAAAACCGCGCGAATTTACACATTTTAATCGTGTCGGGAAACGGATTTTTTCTATATTTGTGCATGGATTTCGGATATCTGACAGGAACGACCCCTTGGCTGACGGCGGTGTGGCTGATGGCGCTGTGCGCGGTCGGCTACGCCCTGTACCGGCTCGGCGCCCGGTGGCTGACGAAGCGCGGCCGCGCGGCGGGCCGTTTCGCCATCGGGTTCCTGTTCGTTTACACGGCGGCGGTAAGCGTGGTCGTGCTGTGCCTGAGGCAACGCGCCGAACGGCAGCAACTGCGCCAATGGACCGAACGCATGGCCGACCCGCGCGACTGGGAAAGCGAACGGCTGTTTGCCGAACGCGTGGCCCCGTTGCCCACCGACTCTACCGCCTGCGCCCTGGCGGCCGCCCTCAACGGCACGGACGAAGACGGCGCGGCCTTGGACAGCCTGAACGCCTATCTCCGGCAACGGTATTTTACGAACCACTGGCGCGGCTATCATTTCTACCTGACGCTTTGCCGCAGCGACGAATCCTTGCAGATAGACCCGTCGGACATCGTGCCCTGCCTCGACTTTTTCGCCGAAAAAATCGACCGCATCGGCCAGGAGACCGACTGCGACGGCCTGTATGCGATGAACTACGGCGTGGAATACAACTCCTATCTGTATGCCGGGGTGTTGACGGACGACCCGGCGGGCATGGCCGATTCAAACCCGCTCTACGTCTTTGCGGAATGGGGACGCTCGAAAATCAACCAGCCGCGCATGGAGATGCCGGGCGCCTATTCCTACGCCTATTATGTGGATGGCGTGCTGTGGAACCGCCGCGGCCATTACCTCTACGACTTTGACATCAGCGAGCGGGATTTGACCGCCGAAACGCCGGTGTTCATACGGCAGGACGGCTATCTGCATTGCGTGCTCGAACTGTCGCCGGGGCGACTGCTCATCGTGACGGCGCCGGCCCTCAAACCGGTGACGCTGCTCTACTACGGCTCGTTTTTCCTTTGCCTTTTCTTCGTGGCGGGCTTCCTGCTCGAAAGCCTGTTGCACCGCAACACGCTGTTCAAGGCCAAGACCTACGCCAAACGCCTGCAATATACGATTTTCGGGCTCGTGGCCTGCGCCTTCGCCATTTTGGGCATCGTCTCGCTGTTTTTTATCCGCGAAATAGACCGCGACGAACAGACCGACCGGCTCAAGGAGAAAAGCCTTTCGGCGCTCACGGCCTTGGAGTCGCGCTTCATGGACTTTACGCCGGACGCATTCCCGATGGCCAACCGCAGCCGCCCGGCCGACGGCACGGCCCCCGACACGGTGCTGACCCAAACCGGCCGCTATCTGAACGAACTCGCGCGCGTGCTGTTGACCGACCTGTACCTGTACGACCGCGATGGCCATTTCCTGCTGTCGAGCCTCACTTCGGCCGACAGGCCGCAACCGCTCTGCCGCCAGCCGTTCTTCCGCGAGTTGCAGGCGCGCAACAGCCACCTGTTGATCCGCGAAGAGCCGACGCTGACGGCCTATGCGCCCCTGCGCAACGCCGACAACGACATCCTGGGCTACGTCATGCTGCCCTACAACCGCGACAACCTCAACTGGCAGACCGTCATGCACCGCTATTGGGGCGCGTACCTCAGCCTCTTTGTGGGCATCAGCCTGCTGACCCTCTTGGCCGCCTACCTGCTCTCGCGCTACGTGACGCGGCCGCTCAAACTGCTGAGCCGTCAGATGGGCGCGTTGCAACTGACCGACGACAGGCTCTCCGCGCCGCCGGCGCTCGTGTGGCGGGCGCAGGACGAAATCGGCTCGCTCGTGGACCAATACAACCGCATGACCGCGCAGCTGGCCGACAGCATCCGCCAGCTGGCCGAAGCCGAGCGCCAAAGCGCGTGGCAACAGATGGCGCGGCAGGTGGCGCACGAAATCAAGAACCCGTTGACGCCGCTCCAATTGCAGATGCAACAGTTGGAACGCGCCTACCACGACCACCGGCCCGACTTCGAGGCGCGGCTGACCCGCTTCGCCGACCTGTTGCGCACGCAAATCGCCTCCCTGACCCACATGGCCGACACGTTCTCGCAACTGGCCCTGTGGCAGCAGCCGCAACTGCAAACCCTCGACGTGCGCGAAGCCGTGGAGAGCGCGGCCTCGCTGTTTCCCGCACCCACCGCGTTCTCGTTCGACCTGCCCCGTGATACGGCCATCCGCGCCGACGCGCAATGGCTGCGCCAGATCCTGACCAACCTGTTCCGCAACGCCGTGCAAGCCCAGGAGGAGGCCGCAACGCCGCACCCGCAGATAAACATAAAGGCAAGCCTCCAAGAGACTTGCCTTCTGCTCCACGTGCGGGACAACGGCCCCGGCATCGCGCCCGAACGGCAGGAACGGATTTTTGAGCCGCACTTCACCACCCGTTCGGCGGGCAGCGGCTTGGGCCTGGCCATCAGCCGCCGTTTGGCCGAAGGGATGCAGGGCGCGCTCACCTTCGCGCCCGCCACCCCGACCGAGGCCGGTGAAGCCCTCTCCGGCGCACACTTCGTGCTGCGGCTGCCGCTGGCATAAATCTACCGCCCGCCGCCACCGTTGTTGCCGCCGCCCATGCGGCCGCTTTCCTCCAGTTCCTTGCCTTGCCGGCGCGAACGCATCAGCTTGTTGTTGCCGAAATTGTACGACACCGACAGCGATAGCTGCTGCCCGCCCTGACGGAAAGCCATGTCGCTGACCGTGCCGTCGGGATAGCGCGCCGTCTCCGACCAGGCCATGTTCAACAGGTCGTTGGCCGTCAGCGTCACGCTCAATTTCTCCTTGAAGAACGTCTTTTTAATCGACAGGGACATATTCACGTAGGGTCGCGTGTATCTAAACATATTCTGCGACGGCAGTTTCGCCCATACCGAGAGTTCGGCCGTCAGCGTCTTGATGATGTCCACATCCGTGCCCAGCCAGGCCGTGGCGTCGTAGCAACGCACGTCCTCGTGGCTGTAGCCGCCCTCCGGCAACGCATAGTCGAACGTCCGGTGTCCGTAGGAGCCCGAGAGGAAGAACCGCAGCCGCCAACGGTCGAAGAACGTATAGTTGCCGTTGACCGACAGCGTGACGAAATCGGCCTGCCCCATGTTCTCCGGGATGCTGTACACAACGTACGAATTGCCCACCTTGCGGTAATAGGCCATGCTGTTGATGTTGCCGTCGGTATGCACGTAGCCCGCCGTGATGAACAGGTTGTATTTATACGAATAGGTCAGGTCGAGGTTGTGCGAATATTCCGGGTTCAGGTTCGGGTTGCCGCCGTGGTAGTCCGAGGCGGTGGTACGGGTCATGAACGGATTGAGGTTGTAGTACGAAGGCCGCGTAAGCCGGTAGCGGTACGACAAGTTGAGCCGGTGGTTCTGCCCGATTTGCTGCGAGAGGTTGACATTGGGGAACGGGCGGCCATAGACGCGTTCGTGCGCCGAATCCATTTCGGGGTTATAGCCCTTCAAGGCCGTCAACTCGCCGCGCAGCCCCACCTGCAGGCTCGTCTTGCTCGTAAAGTTGTGGCTGTACATGACGTAGGCCGCGCCGATGAGTTCATGGTAGAGATAACCGTTGCTGCGGTTCGTGTCGCGCAAGCCGTCCATATTGTATATATTCTGATAGTAATTATCCACATAGCTGAACTTGACGCCGGCCTCCAACTTGCTCTGTTGCGAAAACGGATGCTCGTAGTCCACGCGCAGCGCATAAACATCGGATATGGACGGATTGTCGACATAATAGGCCTCCCGCCCCAACACCGCGCCGAAATCACCGTTGTAATAGGTCAACGCATTGTCGCCGTGGCCGCCGTCCTCTCCGCGCATCCACGTAAAATCGGCATAGAGCTTGCGTTTGTGAACCGTGTCGAACGTATGCTCGTAGTTGGCCGTCAGGTTGTGGTTCTGATTGGCGTCGCGCGAATCGGCCGCCTGCATGAGGCTGTAACGGATGTCGCCCGTGGGATAGAGCCACTGCGTGGGCAAGCCCGTTTGCATATGTCCCCAATAGCCGGAGCCTCGGTAGGCCACGCCCAAAACGTCCTGCTTGGTCGGATAATAGTCCACGCCGGCACGCGCCCACATCCCCTGCGAAACCTGATCCAACACGCCGTAGTCCTTGTCAGCGTCGGCATATTGCTGCGACGTGCCGTCGGCAAAGGTCGTCTTGTCGTAATAGCGGTTCGACGAATTATAGTACCAATAAGAAAGGTTGCCATAGACCGACACTTTCTCGGTGCGGAAGTTCAAATCCACCGACCCGTCGGCGCTGCCGCCCTTGACCGGATGGAGGTTCAAGCCGCCGCCCGCCGACACCGAACCGTTGAAACCGCGCTCGCGCTTATGGTCGGTCTTGATGTCGATGATGCCGCCCACGCCCTCGGCGTCGTATTTGGAAGAGGGGTTGGCGATGGCCTCTATCGACGACACCGAACGCGCCGGCAGGGCCTTGAGGTAGTTGACCAAATCTTTGCCGCCCAAGTAGGTGTTGCGGCCATCCACCATGACCAAAACGCCCCCCTTGCCGTTGAGCGAAATATTGTCGTTGTTGTCGATGGTCACGCCCGGAAACTTCTTCAGCATCTCGTAGGCGTTCTCCGCCGTGGTGGCCGCCAGGTGTTCCGCCACGTTCATGACGATTTTGCCGGGCTTCATCTCCACCATAGGCCGCTTGGCGCGTACCTCCACCTCCTGCAACTGCAAGGACGTGGGCGTCAACGGGACAGGCTGCAACGAAACGCTGTCGGCCTTGCCGTTGATGTCGAACGCCACCGAATTGGCCAAATGGTAGCCCAACGTGGAAATCTGAATGAAGTAACGGCCCGGCGCCATTTTCTTGAACGTGAAGCGCCCTTCCGCGTCGGAAGACGTACCGGTTACCTGCGTGGTATCGGCCGCCTTTACCAACACGACATTGGCGAACAGCAAGGGTTCCCCGCTCTGTGCGTCCACCGCGCTCCCGGTCACCGTCTGCGCCAACGCAACGCCGGGCAACACCGCCACTAACAAGAGGCCCCAAATGGCCGAGAATAACTTGCCCATACTGCTATATATATTTCGCAAATTCCGTCACCTGCTCCCAACTGAGGTCGAGTTGCCGCATTTTCTTATAGAAATTCGGCAGTTCCACTTTAAGGAACGTCTCCCGCCGCTCCGCGCTGACCTTTTCCAAGGCCGTTTCCGACACCGAGAAGCCGATGCCGCGCTTGCTGTAGATGATGCCGTTGTTTTCCAACTGCTCGTAGGCGCGCGCCACCGTGTTTGGGTTGACCATCAACGACGCGCTCAACTCCCGCACCGACGGGATTTTGTCGTGCGCCGTCCATTCCTGACGCAATATCCGGTCGCCGATATAGTCCGCTATTTGCAGATATATGGCTTTGTCCGCTGTAAATTCCATAGTCAATTATATATTTAAGGTTTTACGGGTGACCCCACGCCGTCGCCGATGACGATTGGCGACGGCGGCGGGCCGATATCCTACAACTGACGGCGTTTGAAGCTGAAGTACGACCATACGTACAGGCCGAGGCAAGGGATAATCGTGCCGGCGTACATCAGGGTTTTCAGCCAGCATTCGGCGGCCTGTTCGTCCAGGTTTGCGAAGAGCGACCAGCCCCACGGCCACAGGTTGGCGAGATGGAAGACCGAAATCGAGAACAGCGTAATCAAGCCGAAATAGGTGGCTATCAGTTTCAGGAGTTTGTGTTGCTTGAAGAAGCAGGTGCCCCACAGCACCGAAGACTGCGGGCCGAAGAACATCCCGAAGCTGATGACCGTCAAGCCGCCCAATTTGCTAAGCCGCATATCGTCGAACAGCATATCCAAACCGCCTCTGAGCACATTGGGGCCGACCAGCGAATGGTGGATAAGCAGGCTCATGATGCCGTCCAGCAGCCCGCACCAAAGCAACAGCACCACGGGCATCACGATGACCGACTGCACCCAAATGGTACCGAATTTTTCCAAATTGCCGGTGGGGCGCATCATGAACGAAAAGCCCTTGACCGGATGATAGAGGTCGCGGTAGAGCATATAGGGCGCCAATATCATGAAGATGACGGCGACGGTCCAGCCACCGTAAACCGTATCGTCCGCAAAGCCGGCCGACGACATCAGATACGATATCCAACGCCACATATATAACCCGAAGATGACGCCCAGCGTCAGGAAATACGTTTTGTATTTCGCAAAGATTTCGGCACGCAAGGCATACAGGAAGCGTTTGAGCGGGCTGATGCAGGGGGCCGCTTGCCGCCCCGCCTGCGGGTTAGACGGCAGCCCGGCGGCCTCGGCCACGGCTTCCGCCGTCATGGCACCCGTTTCCGACAGGGCGGCGCTCCGGCTCTTCCAGGCGCGGCCTTGGCCGAACGTCTCCTGGAAATAGCCGCGGTTGGCGATGGCGGCGTTGAACAGGGCCTCCAACTGCACCTTGCTGTCGGGCATATCGTCCGTGCGCGGCGTCACCACGTACATACCGCCCAAGGCCGGCTCGGCGTAGAGGCAGTTGGCGGGCTTCTCGGCCGCGACGCCGAACCAAAGCCGCTGGCCGATTTCCTCCATGCTGTTGTTGAGCAGCACGCGCTGCCGTTCCATAATCACAATGGGGTCGATAAGCTGTTCCAAATCGCGCACCTGGTGCGTCGAAATCACAAAGCATTTGTCGTCCGTCGCGGCCGAGGCAATCAAGCGGCGCAGCTGCCCCTTGGACGGGATATCCAAACCGTTGGTGGGTTCGTCCATGAGCAAGACCGGCGTGTTGCAGGCCAGGGCGAACGCCAGCATGGCCTTTTTCTGCTGCCCGAACGAGAGTTTGTGCATGGCGCGGCCGCTATCCACCTCCAGCACCGCCACATAGCGCCGCAAGTCATCCTCGCTGAAGTTCGGATACAGACAGGCGTTGAGCTTGACGTAGTTGTCCAACGAAATTTCCTCTACCTGCGGACTGTCCGGCAGAAAATATACCTGTTGCAGAAAGGCGGCCTCGCGGCGGCGCGGTTCAAAACCCAAAACGCGGATCTGCCCCTCGTTGGGAAACAGCAAGCCCGCCATCATCTTCAACAACGTGGTCTTGCCCACGCCGTTTTCACCCAATAAACCATAGATAGAACCGGGCTTGAGTTGCAGGTTCAGATGTTCCAGCACCATGGCGCCCTTGCCATATCTAAAGCTAACACTCTTAATTTCAATCATATCATGCAGATTTTTGAGGTTGTGTTATACTGTATTAGTGTCTTAGTACACTGCAAACATAGCACAATATTTTTAAACCACCAAATTCTGATGAAAAAATTTTTGGAACATGGAAAATAGTGCAGTTTGACACCCCGAAAAACGGAAAATAGTGCAGTTTGATATGCAAAAAATCGGAAAATAGTGCAGTTTACGCTCAGAGATAGATTAAAAAATCCCTTATTGAGGGAGAATTTTGTATGATTTCATCACTCATTGAGGGATTTTTGCTATCTTTGCAAAAAATTATAGCCCTATGACCGACGAAACGCTCTATACTTATATGAATGAAATGTTGCGCACGACCCCCGTTTCATTCACGCGTTATATGTACAGCCGCATCGATTGGAAAAGCCGACTGGTGGGCATCATCGGGCCGCGGGGTATTGGAAAATCCACGATGGTGCTTCAATATGTCCGTCAACATCCAAACGAAAAGTCTCTCTATGTATCGGCCGATCATACTTATTTCTCGACCCATAGCCTGGTGGAGCTCGCCGACGAGTTCGTAAAGGACGGCGGCAGACGCCTTTGCATTGACGAGGTGCACAAATACAAAGGATGGTCTAGGGAACTCAAACAGATTTACGACGTACATGCCGACCTTTCCATTGTGTTTACCGGTTCTTCCGTGCTCGATATTCAAAAAGGGGAAGCCGATTTGAGCCGGCGGGCCTTGATGTACGCCATGCAGGGACTTTCGTTCCGGGAGTATCTGGAATTGTTTCACGACATCAAAACAGAAGTCTTATCCTTGGCGGACATCCTCGCGCACAAAGGTACGATTCCCGAATTGCCGCATCCCCTGCCGCTCTTTCGGGCTTATCTGAAAGAGGGCTACTATCCGTTTTCGCGCGAAAACGGCTTTGAGATGCGTATGGAACAAGTGATTGCGCAGACCGTGGAATCGGATATCCCCCAATACGCCGATATGAAGGCATCTACGGCACGGAAACTCAAAAAAATGCTTTCCGTCCTGTCGCAACTCACCCCCTTTAAGCCCAATATGGATAGTTTGGCCGCCAAAATCGGCGTAAGCAAGAACAATGTACCGGAATATCTGATTTTTTTGGAGAAGGCCGGTATGATCGCACAACTGCGGAACGAGGCCGGCGGATTAAGCGGTTTGGGAAAAGTGGAGAAAGTATATATAGACAATCCTAACCTGATGGGCGTATTGGCGGGAGGGAAGCCTGATACCGGAAACATTCGGGAAACGTTTTTCTTCAACCAAATGCGGGTCAACCACGATATTCTTGCTTCAAAAGTCTCCGACTTCACGGTGGACGATTACACGTTTGAAATCGGAGGCCGGAGCAAAGGCCGGAAGCAAATTGAAGACCTCCCGAACGGCATCGTCGTGAAAGACAACATCGAAACGGGCTACGGCACCACCGTTCCCCTTTGGCAGTTCGGTTTGAACTATTAGGGCGCGGCTTCGAAGCCGCGCCCTAAGCCAGTTGTTTATATCAGCCAATTGAACAGATAGCCCGAAAGGATGATAATGGCCGCGACCACGCCAAAGAAGATGCCGATGAGTTTCCAAGTCATCACTTTCTTCAACAGCGTGGCTTCCGGCAACGACAGCCCGACAACCGCCATCATGAACGACAAGGCCGTACCTATGGAAATGCCCTTGGTCACGAAGACCTGGACGACCGGCACGATACCGGCGGCATTGGCATACATCGGCACGGCCAACAGCACCGAAACGGGCACGGCATACCAGTTGTCACGCCCCATCCATTGGGCGAAGAACGCATCCGGCACAAAGCCATGGATGCCAGCCCCGATACCGATACCGATAAGAATATAGATGGAAACGCCGCGCACAATGCCCCAGGCATCGCGGATAATCGTGGGCAGCCGCTTCAGAAACGGCACCTTATCTTCCGCCCATTGAACCGTTTCCGCTTCCGATTGCGCCTGTATCTGACGCACCCACGGCGTAAGCATCCGGTCGAGTTTCATCCGCCCCAATACCCAACCGCCGAGCATCCCCATGACGACGCCGCTCACAATGTATATACCTGTGATTTTCCAACCGAACGTCCCCGCAAACATGGCCACGGCCACTTCGTTGACGAGGGGCGAGGTAATGAGAAATGAAAACGTGACGCCCAACGGGATGCCGCCTTTGACAAAACCGATGAACAGCGGGATGGACGAACAGGAACAGAACGGGGTTATGGCCCCGAACAGCGCGGCCAAAAGATATTCCAAGCCATAGAGTTTGCGGCTTGTAAGATAATTGCGCAGACGCTCTATCGGGAAATAGGCATTGATAATGCCCATGACCACGGATATGAGGAACAGCAGAATCGTGATTTTGATGGCGTCGTAAAAAAAGAAGTTGACGGCGCTTCCCCAACGGGATGCCGGCGACAGGCCGAAAAGGCCGTAAACGAGCCAGTCTGCAAATGTCTGTATCATCGTAACAATTCTTTTACCTGTTCCACACTGAGCCGCTGGCCTTTGGCCACCACCTTGCCGTCAACGACCAATGCCGGCAATGCCATCACTTTGTAGGCCATGATGTTCATCAGGTCTTCTTCCTTGATAACCTGCGCGTCTAAGCCGAGTTGGCCCACCGCTTCCTGAACCGTATCGAAAAGTGTCTTGCACTTGGCGCATCCGGTTCCCAATACTTTGATTTCCATATCGTGTTTTTTGTATGATTAAAAGTACATGACGATAACATAGTAAAAGCCGACCCCGATGAAAAGAACGCCCACCATCAGGTTGAGCCATTTCTGAAATACCTGCATCTTGCCGTAAAACGCACCGATATGCTGCACACTGAATGCGAGTATCCACGCCACCATCAGCACGGGTAACGCCGTGGCCACGGCAAACAGTATCAACAGCAACCAACCGGCCTTAACGGTAACGGACATCGGAATCAGCATACCGAAATAAAAAACGCCGCTCGACGGACAGAAAGCAAGCGCGAAAAGCACTCCGAGCAAGAACGCGCCCCAGCCGCCTTTTTTCGCCAAGCCATCGCCCTGCCCTTTGAAACCGAAAGACGGCAGTTTGATTTTGTGGCCGAACAACATGAACGCGCCCATGAGCGACAGCAAAGGCCCCACCAAACGTTCCCCCCATCGGCTGACGCCCTTCTGTATGCCGAATACGCTCGCCCCCTCTTTGAGCACGGTCAGCAGGATGATGCCCAAAACGGTATAAGCCAACATACGGCCCAGGGTATAAAGCAGACCATTGCTGAAAATCCGGCGGCGGTTTTCGATATCCTTGCCGATAAAGCCTATGGCCGCCACATTGGTGGCCAACGGACATGGCGATATGGCGGTCAACAGTCCCAACAGGAAAGCCGAAACCGCCGGTGCCGTGCCGTTGCCGAGCAAGGTTTGCAAGCATTCCATTATTGCAACCCCTCCTTTATTTGGTCGGAAAGCCCCGCCTTGAAAGCGTCCGGATTTTTACGCGCATTCCCGAAAGCGAAATCCGTAAGGTCGTGACGCGTCTCCCGCCCTGCCCGCCAAACGTTGACGAACAGCGAAGACCACGTGACTTCGTAACGGTCGGCCAAGGCCTCACCCTCGGGCGTGGATATATCCACGGTTTTGAAAACCACGCGGCCCCGCTTCACCTCATCGGCAAACA
>CAMWIS010000033.1 GCA_947174375.1 uncultured Bacteroidales bacterium | reverse complement strand
TTATTAATAAATATTTCACGCCATTTATAAGCCTCCAAAGTTAATGGATTTTTCCCATAAAACCAAGAAGCGCCTATCTATTTTCCCGATTCCGCCAACCGTACAGACCGATGAGGCCGTAGCAGACGGGCAGGAGGAAGTAGGCGGCCTGCAGGCCGATGCGGTCGGCCACGAACCCATAGACCAGCGGCAGGACGGCGCCGCCCACGATGGCCATAATCAGCAACGACGATCCGACGGGCAGATGCGGGCCGAGCCCCTTGACGGCCAAGCCCCATACGGCCGGCCATATCATGGCGTTGGCGAGCCCGAGGGCCGAGAGCAGGAACAGCGAGAGCGCGCCCGGCACGCAGATGGCCGCGCCGCTGAGCAGGATGCCGCCCGCACACGAGGCCAACAGCGCCTGCCGCTGCGAGAAATGCCGCGGGATGCCCCAGATGCCGATGAAGTAACCGGCCAGCAGCATGAGCATCGACAGCACGGGAAACCAGCGGGCGTAGTCGGAACCGTAGGACAGCGAGAACGCGTAGTTGATCAAGGTGTCGATGCTGATGACCTCAGCGCCTACATAGAAGAAGATGGCCGCGATGCCGCCGCACAGGGCCGGATAACGGCGCAGCGAGAATTTTTCGGCGGCGACGGTCTTTTCCTCCGCGATTTCCGGCAAGGCGGAAAAACGGATCCACACCGCGAGCAGCAAGAGGCTGAGCGCGATACAGGCATAGGGGAGCATACACTGGCGCGCCAACTCGTCCAACAGCGGCGCGTGCATCAGCGGATTGTCGCCGGAGGCCAGTATCTGCAACTGGATCTGTTCGGCCTTCTTGATGGTGAACGACGAGAGCAACAGCGGCGCCAACATACCGGCCGTCTTGTTGCACACGCCCATGATGCTGATGCGGCGCGCGGCGCTTTCGGGCGACCCCAGCACGGCCGCGTACGGATTGGCCGCCGTCTGAAGCAGCGTCAGGCCGCCGCCCAGCAGGAACAGTCCCGTCAGAAACAGCGGGTAGGAACGTATGAGCGCCGCCGGCAGGAACACGAGCGCGCCGAGCGCCATGACCCCCAGCCCCACCGACATCGACCGCCGGTACCCCATCCGCCCGATGATGCCCGACGCGAAAGGCGCCAGCACGAAATAGGCGATATAGAACGCGAACGTGACGAAATACGATTGGAAATTCGTCAGCTCGCAGGCGGTTTTCAAAAACGGCACCAAGACCGAATTGAGCCAGGTGATGAACCCGAAAATAAAGAACAGCAGGCCGATGATGAGTAAAGGCGATGTCTTATTTTTCATTAGTATTCCCTTACCTGTAATTGATAATAGGCTTGCGGGTGCTTGCAGGCCGGGCACACTTCGGGCGCCGCGGTGCCGAAATGCACGTAACCGCAGTTGCGGCAATACCAATACACTTTCTTAGACCGTTTGAAAACGCGGTTTTTCTTTACGTTTTCCAGCAGTTTGAGGTAGCGGTCTTCGTGCTGTTCCTCCACTTCCGCGATTTCACGGAAAGAGTGGGCGATTTCGGGGAAACCTTCCTTTTCGGCGATTTTGGCGAACTTGGGGTACAAATCGTTCGCTTCCTCGTGCTCGCCGGCGGCGGCCGCCTTCAGGTTGGCCTTCGTGTCGAGGATTTCGCCGGCCGGAAACATGGCCGTGACTTCCACCATGCCGCCCTGCAGATATTTGAAGAAGATTTTGGCGTGTTCTTCTTCCTGACGCGCCGTTTCCTCGAAAATGCCGGCTATCTGTTCATAACCGTCTTTCTTCGCCTGTTTGGCGAAAAACGTGTAGCGGTTCTTGGCCTGAGATTCCCCCGCAAAAGAAGTAAGGAGATTCTTTTCCGTTTGCGTTCCTTTCAGTTGTTTTTTCATGGCATTGAAGTTTTAAAACCTTATTGAATGCGAATTTACGAAATTTTCGGGATTTACCGCTTTTCGGCGGCCGTGATTTCCCGTTTGCCGCCCGGCCCCGGCAAGAGGCTGAGCGTGAAGCCGGCCGCCTGCAGGTTTTTCTTCCAGCGGCCCTGGGCGCAATAGGTGATGAGGCGGCCGCCCCGCGCCAACGCCCGGTAGAGCCGCGCGGCCACGTCCTCCGTCCAGAGTTCGGGCTGAACCCGCGGCGAGAACGCGTCGTAATAGATGAGGTCGAAGGCCTGCTCCGGCCAGTCGGTGGTCTCGAACAAGGCCTGCACCTTGCGGGCCTGGAAATAAGGCGTCACGGCCGTGAACGGCAAATCCGGCCGCCACGCCGCCCACGGCAGAGCGTGCAGGGCCGCATAGCCGCCGGCTTCCGCGCCCAGGCGCGCGGCGTAACCGAGCTCCGATATCATCTCCGGCGACAGCGGATAGGCCTCCACGCCCGTATAAAACACCTGTCGCCGCGCGCGGGCGGCGGCGCGGACGGTCAGCACCGCGTTCAACCCCGTGCCGAAACCCATCTCCAGAATGCGCAGCGGCGCGGCGGCCGGCAGCGCGGCCGGCAGCGCGGCCTGCATCACGTCGAAACCGCGTTCGATATAAATCCACCGCGCCTCCTCGAACGCGCCGAACGTGGAATGGTAGTGCTCGTTGCACTCGGGCAAATAGAGCGTCGCCCAGCCGTCTTGCGTTTCCTCTACCGACAGTTTCATTATTTTTTCTTAACTTTGCCTACGATTGTCTTGCGGATGTGGCGTAATTGGTAGCCGTGCCAGACTTAGGATCTGGTGCCGAAAGGCGTATGGGTTCGAGTCCCTTCATCCGCACTATTCCTCTTCCGGATATTCCGTCTCCGTCTGACGGTTCCGGTAGTATTCGTCCGGGTCGGCGGCTTCCTCGGCCCGCGTCAGCGTGCGCTTCCCGTTGTATTTCACTTCTTCTTCCGCCCGGTTGTACTGAACCCGCACGAGGATTTCGCCGTTCTCGTCGTATTTGGTCCAATGGCCGATGCGGCGGCCCATGCTGTAATGCGCCTCCTCACGCAGTTTGCCGTTGTCCCAATAGTGGTAATGCGTGCCGTTGGGCAACCCGTCTATGAAATGGCCGCGGAACGAGAGCGCGTTGCCCTTTTCATGCCAGTAGGATTTCCACAGGCCGCTGCGCTGACCGTCCTTGTAGCGGCCCTCCGTCCGCTCCCCGCCGCGCACGTAAGTCCATTCGCCCTCTTCCAAGCCCTCCACGTAATGTCCGTAGGCGATGCGGACGCCGTTTTCATCGTATTCCTCCGACAGACCGTCCGGCAGACCGCGGTGGAAATTCTGTTGCAGGCGGACACTGCCGTCGGGATAATACCACGTCCAGCGGCCTTCGTAACGGCCCCCCGCAAACTCGCCGGTCTGTTCCAGCGCGCCGCTCGGATAATAGTAATTCCACTGGCCGTGCTTGCGGCCTTTCCTGAACCGGCCCTCGCAACGCAACGTGCCGTCGGCGTAATATTCCTTCCAGTCGTCCTGAAAATAACCGTTGTCGTCGATGATGCCGCCGCCCACGATTTCGCCGTCCTTGAACAGCGTCCCCCGCACCACCTTGCCCGTCACGCTGTCGTATTCGCGGCAGATGCCCTCCGGCTTGCCGTTCTTGTAACCCACTTTCAATTTGGGTCTTCCGTCGGCGTAGTATTCTGTATATACCTCAACGGCGGCCAGTTCGGGCGCGTCCGCTTCCACGGCGCCCATCACGTATTTTTCGATGCGGACGATGTTGCCGAGCGTATCGTATTCCTTATAGTAGCCGTTTTTCAAATCATCGGTGTACGGCACTTCCCAGGCCGTCTGGTCGTTCGGATAGAAGGCCATCCAGACACCCTGCCGCAGGCCGTTCCCGTCGCGGCGGTTCAAGGCCTGTTGCGAAACCGGGACGCCCTTCCGGTAAAGACGTATATAGATGATTTCGCCAGAGCCGTCGTATTCCTTGACCAAGCCGTCCTTTTCGCCTTTCACGAAAGGTTCCGTCTTGGTCAGCCGGTACAGCGTATCGTAATGGGAACGCAACCCGTCGAGCACATCCTTTTCGTAGTATTCTTCCTGGACGCCGGCCTTGGTATAATAGACGGAACGGCCCTGCCTGGCATCCTGCCGATAGGTGATTTCCGATTTGCGGCTGCCGTCCGGGTTGTAGAACACCCATATCCCGTCCAACCGGTGCTGCCGGCGGTTGCCCTCCGACACCAGGCGGCCCTGCGGGTCATAACTGCGCCACCAGCCCTCGGGTTCGCCGTCCACGGTATAACCCTCGCTCGAAAGCGAGCCGTCGGCATGATACAGCCGGACGTATTCGCCGCCCGCCGGCACGATATTCCGCATCGTCTCCAAGAGCGAATCCGGCACGCCGAACGGGGCCGGTACCCCCTGCGCCATCGCCCCATACACGAAAACCGCATAAATTAAAACCGCATAAATGCGGTTTTTTTTAATAGGATTTTTTACAAAGCCTTTCATGTTAAGCGTTTAGCTCATACGCAACATTCTTTCTATCGGCTTGGCCGCCTGTTGGATGACCTCATCCGAAAGCAGGATTTCGGGCGACTCGTCCACCAGACAACGGTAGATTTTCTCAAGCGTGTTCTTCTTCATGTGCGGACAGTCGTTGCAACCGCAGCTGCCGTCGGCCCCGGCGATATAGAACGTCTTTTGCGGGCAGGTCTTGCCCATGGCGTGCAGGATGCCCGTTTCCGTGGCCACGACATAGGCGGGCGACGCATCCTCATTGATGAATTTAAGCATGGCGGCCGTGGAACCCACAAAGTCGGCGACTTCCAACACGGCCTGGTTGCATTCCGGATGCGCGATGAGTTTGGCTTCCGGATGCGCCTGCTTCAGTTTCAATACGTTTTCGGCTTTCAACATCTCGTGCACCTCGCAGCAACCCGGCCACAGCCGCATATTCCGACCCGTCATGCGGTTGATGTAGCCACCCAAATTGCGGTCGGGCACGAACAAAATCTTTTGGTCAGCCGGCAGACTCTTGACTAATTTCAACGCATTGCCCGACGTACAAATCAAATCCGAAAGGCATTTGACCTCCGCGCTGCAGTTGACGTACGAAAGCACCATGTGGTCGGGATATTCGGCTTTCATGGCTTTCAAGTCCTCGGCCTTGCAGGCGTCGGCCAACGAGCAGCCGGCCGTCAGATCCGGTATCAGCACCTTTTTGTTCGGATTCAGAATCTTGGCCGTCTCCGCCATGAAATGCACCCCGGCGAACAGGATGATATCGGCCGTCGTTTGCTTGGCCTGTTGCGCCAAAGCCAGACTGTCGCCCACAAAGTCGGCGATTTCCTGTATCTCCGGCACCTGGTAATAATGTCCCAATAAAACGACGTTCTTTTCTTTCTTCAAACGACGGATTTCATCCATCAAGGCCTGTTTTCCACACCCGCCTTCGCCGGCGGACACACCTTTCATTTCCATAAAAATTCAATAACTTTGTAGGAACAAAATTAGCGTAAATTCAAGACAAATTCAACAAGCTTGTGGTTATGGTTATTTTTATTTTTTTAATATAAATATATAAAGAAAGGAATAACAAAAACCATAACTACGCTGTTAGCACTTTTGAAAACTTTTTTGAGAAAATTTGGATTTATGGAAAACGGAAACTTATCAAGACATACGAACAGTTTACAAACACGGTAAGAGATTGGTTCCTATATTGTTTTATGTATTTATGAACCTCTGTTGAAAACGGTTTGGGTTTGTAAAATCTTTCGGGAATCCATGATGCTGGCCGTGCAAAAAACAGGGAAATCCGGCGGAAAAAACGGGAGGGTACGGTTTAAAAAAAGTAAGAAAGACCACCGTCGGGCGATTGTGCGGATACAAGTCCGGTTTCATTAACCGTTTATGAACATCGATTGAACAAACTATCAACAAAAGTTGTTTGTGAGCCTTGAAATACCTATATTTGTAAACTTTAGTAAATCTAAATCATAGCAAACAAAAAACGTTACAGTTATGTTTGACAAAAAGACGGTGATAGCGATCGGCTGCGACCATGCCGGTTTCGCTATGAAAAAGTATTTGGTGGACGTATTGGGTGAACAAGGCTACGTCTTCAAGGATTTCGGTACGTTCAGCGATGCGAGCGTCGATTATCCGGATTTCGCGCATCAGGTGGCCGGCAGCATTGCCACGGGTGACTACCAAATCGGTATCCTCGTATGCGGTTCGGGCAACGGCGTGTCGATGACGGCCAACAAACACCGCGGCATCCGCTGCGCCCTTTGCTGGAACGAAGACCTGGCGGGTTTGGCGCGTCAGCACAACGACGCCAACATCATGGCGTTGCCGGGCCGTTTCATCTCCTGCGAACTGGCGGAAAAAATGGTGAAACGCTTTTTGGATACGCCTTTCGAGGGCGGCCGTCACCAGCTGAGGGTAGAGAAGATAGACTTGTAGGACAAGGGTTTCCATGAGCGAACTCAAAGACCATTACCGGCGTTTTTACGAACGCGGCGTCAATGCGGTCAGGAACAAGGCGGACTATTCGGTTTACGAATCGGTGGGGGAGTACTATGAAAAACTCGTCGCCAACGCCCCTTCCTATTATACGCGCTTTGACATGGCCAAGAAGCGTGCGGCATTCTATAAATACAAGGGTATCAAGAATCTGCACGACAACTTGATTGAGTTCGAGGGAAGGTTCACGGCCGGCGGCGGCAAGGTGATTTATGCCGAGAACGCCGCCGGTGCGCTGAACGAAATCGCGTTCATCCTTTCGCAACACACGCGCAAACAGCTGCTGCTTTCCTCCGAGCCCATCCTGGACGAGATAGGGCTTGAAGCGTATCTGACCGAGAAGGGGCAGGACTACACGATGCTGTCGCTACACCGTCTCTTCGCGCCGGTTCATCCGGAAACGTCCGAGAACATCAACAAGGGTCTGATTAAGAAACTGCAGGCCGAGAAATTCAGCGGCAACACGGTCAATGTGTTGGATCTCTATAAGAAACAGTCGCTGAACAAGGCTTACGACGATTCCATTTCCATTATGGCGGCCGACAGCCTCGTAGCCGATATCGGGGGCGTCGTGTTCCTCGACCAGACCGGCGAATTGGCCATACAGAACAGTTTCAGCAAGGTACAGATCGTGGTGGCCGGCATCGACCGCCTCATTTCTTCGGTAACGGAACTCGAACTGCTCAACGCCCTGAAGTCCACACACCGGTACGGCGATTATCTGCCTTGGAACCAAACGATTGTGATGGGGCCAAAACAGGAGGGCGAAATCGACGGGCCGGAAGAGATGTACGTGATATGGGTGGACAACGGCCGCAGCAAAATCATGGGTTACAAAGACCAGCGCACGATATTGAACTGCATCCGCTGCGGGGCGTGCGAGGCCCTGTGCCCGGTCTTCAAGTTCGTCAAGTCCAAATCGGGCGAGAACGGCCATGAGAACCACGACAATCCGTTGGCTTGCGTGGCCCTGCCGATAGAACGCGGCTTTGACAAATACGCCTATCTGAGCTTTGCCTGCACGCTATGCGGCAAGTGTCAGGAAGTGTGTCCGGTACGCATTCCGTTGCCGGAACTCATCCTGTTCAACCGGCGGGAGGCCGTCACCCGGGGCAACGGCTTCGGCCTCAACAAATCGCAGGTCAAGACGTTGAAAAAGATGTTCCTGAAGCGTAAGGCCATGGAGTCGTCTTACAACAAGTTCATATTGAAGACCAGCGGCATCAAGAAGGAATTCGGCACGCAGCGGGTCTTTCCGGATTTCAGTCAGAAGAGTTTCCACGTGCTGTGGTCGGAAGCGGCCGGCATATATACTTATCAGAACAAATAATTCAATCATGGATATCGATACGGTGCGGAAAGAGATAGCGGACATTTTAAACCAGCCGCTTCCTTTTTCCGAGAAGGAGATTTGCGCCCGTCTGCTGGGCTTTTTGGATTTGACGACCTTGGAGGGTACCGACACGCAGGCGCGTGTGCGCGACCTTTGTCAAAAGGCCTTGCGCTACAAGACGGGCGGCGTCTGCGTCTATCCGTATTATGCGGGCCTGGTGGCCGGAGCGTTGAAGGGCAGCGGCATCCGGACGGCCTGCGTCGTGGGCGGCTTTCCGGCTTCCCAACTCCCGCTGGAGCTGAAACTGGCCGAAGCCCGTTACGTGCTGGAACAGGGGGCGGACGAGATGGACATGGTGTTGGCGCAGGGAGCCTTCTTGGAGGGCGACAGCCGCCGCGCCGGCGCGGAAATCAAGGCCATGAAGGCCGTTTGCGGCGACAGGCGTCTGAAGGTGATTTTGGAGACCGGCGCCCTGCCGGATTTGGATGCGGTGGCGGCGGCCGCCCGCCTGGCCATCGAAAACGGCGCCGACTTCATCAAGACGTCCACGGGCAAGATAGCGGTATCGGCCACATTGGAGGCGTTTTACGTCATGCTGAAGGAGATAAAGGCCTACCGTGCGCAGGGCGGCCGCCGCATCGGTATCAAGCCGGCCGGCGGCATCTCGACGGTGGAGGCCGTGTTGCCCTACTTCCATCTGCTCTACGCCGTCTTGGGCGAAGACTGGCTGCAACCCGACCTGTTCCGCATCGGCGCGAGCCGCCTGGCCGACGCCTTGGCGAAGGGCGCGGGCCTGGCGTAATGCCGCCGGCCGGCAAGCGCCGGGGCAAGGCGGTTCAAGAGACCATAAAAAAAGCGGTTGGATACGTCCAACCGCTTTTTTCGTAGGGTCACCCGGAGGCGACCTCAACCGTCAAGCCCTTATTTCTTCTGGATGATGCAGAAGCGCGTGATGCTCCAGAACTTGGCCGGATCCTTGATTTCGATGACCACGTTCTTCGGGTTCTTGTTGTTGATCGTGTAGCTGCCCGACGGGTGCGTGCTCATCAGCACCACTTTCGCGGATTTCGTCTCTATCGTCCGCTCGTCGTTGTAGTTTTCGATGCGGGTGAAGTTGGTAATCTTGACGTTCGGGTTGATGGTCTTCTTGTCCAGAATGCTCTTTTCCTTGATGTCTTTGGCGGTACCTACGAAGTAGTAAGCCGTGGACACCATGCCGTTGAGCGTGGCGATTTCGTTGTCCTTGCTGGCCAATTGGCTGTCTTTGGTTTCGATTTCCTTCTGGTAGCGGACGATTTCAATCTGCAACGAATCGTTGATGGCCTGCAGGGCGGCATAGGCGTCTTTCAACAGCGCCAGTTCTTCCTGGAGGCTTTCGATGCGGGCTTCGCTTTCGGTCACCTTGTTCTTAAGACCCGCAATCTGTTCTTCGAGCTGTTTGTTCAACTCGGCCAGACGCTGGTTCTCGCGTTCGTAGTAAGCCAGCTTTTCGGACTGGTTGTTCGTGGCGGGCGCCGGAGCGACAGCCGGCTGGGGCGTAGGCACCTTGCTGCTTTCGCGCAACTGGCGGTTTTCTTCCTGCAGACGCGTGTTCTGATCCTGCAGCTGAGCCGATCTTTCCTGCAGGCGCGCCGTCTGTTTCTTGGATTCAATCAGCTGTTTGCGCAGGCTCTGCATCTGACGCAGCTGCTTGCGGTTCGATTCCATGAGCTTGCCGATTTCGGCGATGTCGTTCAGGATTTTCTGCTGCTGGTCGATCGGGCCTTCTTCGTTGGCTTGGACGATCATCTTTTCCCGAACCTTGATTTCATCGATGTTGCGTTCTATCTCGGCGTAAGCGCTCATGAAGCAGTTCTGGATGGAGTCGGAGCGGAAGATGCTCTCGGTCATCATCAGGTTGTCTTCAATCAGTTTGTTGTAGTCGGCCGTGCGGACAATCTTACAAGAGGTCAAGGTCATCAAGGCCGCGAGAGCCACGCCCATAAGACCCGTTTGCACGTACATTCTTTTCATGGTTTTCCGTTTTTAAAATTTACGTTGCGGTTCAATGCAACTTGCAAAAATAATAAAATTTTCAGATAAAGTACGAATTAAAGGGCAATTAAATGCAATTTCCTTAATTTTGCATCCAAGGCGGATTTTTTGGGAAAACAGGAATGGCTACGAATTACGAGGCGTTCATCGCGCAGCTGGATGCGTTTATCGACCGGTATTACGGCTATGAAATCCGGAAGGGGATTTTGCGGTCGGCGGCGGCGCTGTTGCTGCTGTTCCTGTTGATGGCGGCCGCGGAGTCGCTGTTTTTCTTCGGGGGCGGCGCGGAGACGGTTTCCGGCTCGTCGTCGGCCCTGCGGACGTTGCTGTTCTGGCTGTACGTGACGGCGGGGGCGGGCATCGTGGCCTGGCAGGTGGGGCTGCCGCTTTGGAAACGTTTCGGCGGCGCACGCATGAGCCGTAAGGAAGCCGCCCGCCTGTTGTCCGCGCATTTTCCGGACTTGGACGACCGGCTGTGCAATGTATTGGAGTTAAAAGAGATAAGCGATAACACGCCCGTCTTGGCCGCGGCCGCCATCGAGCAGATTTCGGCCGGTTTCCGCTCTTACCGTTTCACGTCCGTTTTCAAGCCCGCGCAGCTGAAGCCGCTGTGGTTCCTGTTGGGCGTCCCGCTCCTGTTGACATTGGCCGCCGCCTGCTGCTTCCCGTCGGTGCTGGGCGGCTCCTCCAAGCGGCTCATCCATCCGCGTCAGACGTTCGCGCGCACGTTTCCGTTCAGCATCCGTTTGGAAGACAGCGTTCTGACGGTGCCTTACGGCGAACGCTACCTGTTGCGGGCGGCGGCCGAAGGTGATTGGCTGCCGTCGGCCCTGTCGGTATGGGTGGAGGCGGATGAGGTGGCGACGGCGGACGCGCCGGGGCGGGGCTTCCGGGCCGACTGCCGGACCGTGGCGGCCGGCCGTTACGCCTACACGTTCGAGCCGCTCTACCAGGATGTCGTGTTCCGTCTGGCGGCGGGGCGTTACGTGAGCCCGCCCTACCGTTTGCGCGTGGTGCCGCCGGTGGTGCTCACGTCGCTGACGCTGGACTTGATATACCCGGCCTACACGGGGCTCGCGCCGCGCCGCATAGAGACGGTGTCGGAGCTGGCGGAAACGGGCTTGCCCTACGGCACGCGGCTGCGCTGGCGCATGGCGTGGACTGAGGCGGCGGGCTTGGACGTCGTGACGGAGGCCCTCGACGCGGAGGCGCCCGAAACGGCGGTGCGGGCGGCGCGGCGCGAGCCGGAAGCGGCGTCCGCCCCGGATTCGGCCCGGGTCTTCCTTTTCGAAACGACGGCGTTGCGGTCGTCGGTCTATAAGTTCGTGCCGCGGGCTCAGGCCCACCGCCGTGCCGACACGGTAATCTGCCGCACCGAGGTGTGGGAAGACCGCTACCCGCGCATCGAGGCGGAGGAGACGTTGCCGCCGGCGGAGGCGGCCGGCCTCTACGAAACCGTCCTGCAGGGCGAGATTTCCGACGACTATGGCTTTTACAGCCTGTTGTTCCGCGTCAAGGACGAGGACGGCAAGCCTATATATACCGATACGCTGTTCCGCGGCGGCGCGGACGCCCCGTCGGGCCGCTGGGCGCGCTTCGTCTATGGCGTGGCGCCCGACACGTGGGCGTTGCCGGCGGGCGTCCCGGTCTTCTACGAATTGGAGGTGCGCGACAACGACCCCTACGGCGGCTACAAGGCGGCGGTGTCCCGCACGTTTACCTACCGGGTGGCCGCTGCCGACGAGGCGCAGCAGCAGTGGCGCGAGCAACACGAACAGCTGGCGCGGGCCTTGGATTCGGTGTCGGCGGGGCAGGCGGCCTTTTCGGAGCAGTTCCGCGACGTGAGCCGTTCGCTCTTGGAGAATGCGGGCTGGGACTGGTCGGACCGTCAGAAGGTGGAGCGCATGATGGAAGAACAGCGGGCGCAGATGGAGGCCTACCGCGAGGCGATGCAGGCGCTGGAGCAGCAGCGGCGCACCGACAAGACCGAATACAGCGACGGACTGCGCGAGCAGGAGCGGCAGCTGGAGGAGCTTATGTCGCAGCTGTGGAACGAGGAGGCCTTGCAGAAGTTGCAACAGATAGAAGAATGGCTGCAGGAAAACGCGCCCAAGGAACAGGTGGTGGAGGCCTTGGAGCAGTGGCAGGAGGAACACCGCGACTTGGTGCGGAACTGGGAGCGCAACAAGGAAATCTACAAGCGGCTTGAATTTGAGAAGGGCTTGGAGAAGATGACGGCCGATTTGGAGGCCTTGGCGGAGGCGCAGCGGGATCTTCAGGCGCAGACCGAACAGGCGTCTGAGGGCGGGCGCCCGCTGTCGGATTCGGCCGCGGCGGCTTTGGCGGAGGAACAGGCCGCGTTGAACCGTCGCTATGACGAGATGCGGCGCACGCTGGAGTCGCTCGACCGGCAGAACGGGGCCTTGAAGCGGCCGTTCCCGTTCGAACTGCCGTCGGAAGTGATGGAAGACGTGGGCGCGCAGATGCAACAGGCCGGCGACGCCCTGCAACAAAATCAGTCCAAAGCCGCCGCGGGCCCTCAGCAGAAGGCGTCGGAGGGCTTGCAGGCCCTGAGCCGTAGCCTGGCGGATCAGCAGGCCGCGATGCAGGCCAACCAAAACGCCGAAGATGCCGAATATCTGCGGCTGTTGCTCAAAGAAATCGTGCGGCTGTCGTTCGAGCAGGAGGATATCATGAGGCTGTTGCAGCAGATGGAGGTCTCCGACCCGCGCTACGGCACGGTCATCCGGCGGCAGAACCGTCTGAACCGCGATGTGACGCAGGTGGAAGACAGCATCCGCGCGTTGAGCGTCCGTCAGCCGCAGGTCGCCGTCCATACGCAGGGCGTGCTCAAGCATCTGCGCTGGGACAGTCAGAAGGCCTTGGCCGATTTGCTGACGATGAACACGACGGTCTATCGTTATTACCGCACGCAGAACCGGCAGGCCGAGGCCGCGCAGCAGCGGGCCATGAACGGCCTCAACGAGCTGGCCCTGCTCCTTTCCGAGTCGTTGGATCAGATGCAGATGAGCCTTTCCATGCAGGGCAGCGGCGGCAAGGGACAGCCGCAGGCGGGGGCCGGGTCCGCCGAGAGTGGCGACGAGCCGCAGGATAGTCCGGCGCCCGGCGAGGAGGGCGGTCAGCCGAAGCCCGGCGAAGGCCCTTCGCTAAGGGAGATGCAGGAGAGCCTGAACCGTGGCTTGGAGGCCTTGCAGAAAGCCATGCAGGGGCAGCCGGTCAGCAGCGAGGCTTTCATGCGGGCGGCCGCGCAACAGGAAATGATCCGGCGCGCCTTGCAGAAGCAGATGGAAGAAATGAAGCGTCAGGGCGGCAAGGCCCAGGGCGATTTGCAGCGCGTGTTGGGCGATATGGAGCGAACCGAACGCGAGTTGGTGCACAAGGCGGTGACGCCGCAGATGCTCTTGCGGCAACAGCAGATAGCGACGCGGCTGTTGGAGGCCGAAAACGCCGAGTTGAAGCGAGAGAAAGAGGAGCGGCGCGAGTCGAAGGAAGGCCGCCAGATGGAGCCGTTCCGCATCGAAGATTGGGAGTCCGGGGAAGCGGATTCGCTCCGCAGCCGGGAGGGGTTGCAGCAAAAGATGCCGCCTTTGCATCCGCTTCTGAAGCAGAAGGTGGAGAAGTATTTTCTTTA
>CAMWIS010000032.1 GCA_947174375.1 uncultured Bacteroidales bacterium | reverse complement strand
CCGACGAGCCAGTCCACCAGCGGGAAGCGGAACGTGCCGCCGGCCATGGCCATGAACTCCGTCCATTTGTCGGTTTCATCCGTTGTCCAGGCCCGCTTGCCCATCTGCGTGGCCGGGTCAGGCCCGAAAGCCTCGGCCGGGGCCGCCGTTTTGTTGGAATGCCCCTGAAACGTGATGAAAAGACCGCAATACTCGTTGAACACATAGAAATCGAACGCCACGCCATAGGTCACGCCTATTTTCGCTCCGTCGCAATCGAGCGTACGGTTGCCGTAGTCGATGCTGCTGAACGGCGCCCGCCCGAATTTCCCCACGGGAAAGGCCGCGCCCGCATGAAAGGCCACGTCCGACCGTTTCAATTCGTAAAAGGAGCCGGCGGCCGAAACGTTTTCAAGCCCCAGCAAACCGAGCATCAACAAGCCCAAAGCCCAACGGCGTCCCTTGTTTTTCATCGTTTTCCCTTTCGTTTAATGGTCTTCCCCTTTCTTCTTGCCGAAAGCGTAGGTCACGCCGAGGTTGATGCCCAAGGCGGCATAACGGAAGGCCAGGCCGTCCACCTGATCCAACGCCTCCCGCGTCTTTTTATAGCTGTTTTGCAAAACCCCGTAACGGTATTCGACCGACAACTGCACCAACCAGTTCTTCTGAACGCGGTATTGCAGGCCGAAATCCGTCCCCAACTGGAAGTCCATATTGGTCTGAGGCCGCATGACCTTGACCACGTTGCGGTCAAACCCGGTTCTCTTTTTGGTGAACGGGTCGTACACCGGTATTTTTTCTACCGCCTGCGCCATAGGGCTGAGCATGAAGCCGAAGCGTCCCTGCACCTGCCCTATCAGATACAGTTTGGATATAATCGGGATGCGCACGTTGAGCGACAGCCCGGCCGAATAGACCTCCCAACCGGTTGTATGCATCTTGCCCGGATAGGATTCCGTGATGGCCGTATTGAAATCGTAGCCGAAGATTTGCGCGCCCAACGCGACGCCCACGCCGAAATAAGGCACAAAATAGTATTGATACGACAAATCGGCCGAAATACCGAGCTTGGCACCCTGCGGTATGCCGGACTGCCCCGTCAGCGCTTTGAAACCGCCCGTCGGGATGGCCGGCCCTATTTTCAGCGTCGCTTCCGATTTCAAATCGAATTCGGACGTAAACGCCGCCAACTGCGACGCATACTTAGGAGAGGCCGACCGGCCGCGGGTCTCGCCGCCGGACAACTGATACGCCTGCGCCCAAACCGGCCCGCCGGTCAAACACAGTCCCATCCACAACGCGCCCAACAGCGCCACCCGTTTTCTATCCATAACTCCTACGCTTTTCAATTCATTTTGCCTGACGGATTTACGGCCGTCGTAAAAGGACAAAGATACGAATAAAAAAGCATTTCCCCTAAACATTTTTTTATCGGCTTTTTTCTTTGAAAATTAGAAAATTTGGGCTAAGTTTGCATTGTTCATGCAATGCCTGCCGACCCATCGGCGCGATGCTTGAAACTAAGGATAATAATTAACAATTAAATAACTATCGTTATGAAAGTAGCACACAATTTCAACGCAGGTCCCTGCGTATTGCCGAAGCCTGCCATCCAAGCCGGCATCGAAGCTCTGAAAGATTTCGCCGGTACCGGCATGGGCGTGATCGAAGTATCGCACCGTAGCAAGGAATGGCAAGCCATCATGGACGAATCCGTAGCTTTGTGGAAAGAACTCTACAACATTCCCGACGGCTATCACGTTCTGTTCCTCGGCGGTGGCGCCAGCACGCAGTTCCTCTATGTGCCGTTCAACCTGTTGAACAAGAAAGCCGCTTACCTGGAAACGGGCGGTTGGGCTGCCAAAGCCGCGAAAGAAGCCAAATATTTCGGCGAAGTTGAAATCGTAGCTTCTTCCAAGGAAACGACTTACAACCACATCCCGAAGGGTTGGAAAATCCCGACGGACGTTGATTATTTCCACATCACGACGAACAACACGCTGTACGGTACCGAAATCAAGGAAGATATCGACAGCCCGGTTACGCTCGTAGCCGATATGTCGTCCGACTTCATGAGCCGTCCCGTCGATATCAGCAAATACGGTCTGATTTACGGCGGCGCCCAGAAGAACGTCGGCCCCGCCGGTTTGACCGTCGTTATCGTTCGCGAAGACATCCTCGGTAAAGTGGAACGTCCGTTGCCGACGATGGTGGACTACCGCACGCACATCAAAGACGGTTCGATGTTCAACACGCCGCCGGTATTCCCGATCTTCATGATGTACGAAACCTTGAAGTGGGTTAAGAGCATGGGCGGTCTGAAAGTCATCGAAAAGATGAACATCGAAAAGGCCGAAATGCTCTATAACGAAATCGACAACAACCCGATGTTCAAGGGTACGATCATCGACAAGGCCGACCGTTCCAGAATGAACGTTTGCTTCGTTATGGAAGACAAATACAAAGACAAAGAAGCCGACTTCCTCGAATACGCCAAGGCCGCCGGTATGGTGGGCATCAAGGGTCACCGCTCCACGGGCGGTTTCCGCGCCTCCATCTACAACGCTTGCCCGAAGGAAAGCGTACAGGCTTTGATCAACTGCATGCAGGAATACGCGAAGAAGAACGCTTAATCGTTTTGATTAAAGCAAGTAAGGAGGGGGTGTCATGCCCCCTCTTAACTTATAAACAAACAATCAATTAAAAATAGGTGTGTTAGAATAGGTAAGATTGCCTGGTATAACACACCGTAAAACATCTGAAAAATGAAAGTATTAGTTGCTACCGAAAAACCTTTCGCCAAAGCCGCGGTAGACGGCATCCGCAAAATCGTGGAAGGTGCCGGCTTTGAACTGGCGCTTTGCGAAAAATACACCGATGTTCAACAATTCTATACGGCGGTTGCCGATGCCGACGCTTTGATCGTGCGTTCGGACAAGGTGACGAAAGAAGTGATCGACCACGCCAAGAACCTGAAAATCGTGGTTAGAGCCGGTGCCGGTTACGACAACCTCGACCTCGCGGCCTGCACGGCCAAAGGCATCGTGGCGATGAACACGCCGGGCCAGAACTCCAACGCCGTAGCCGAATTGGCCGCCGGTTTGATGATTTACATGAACCGCAACCTGTTCAACCCGGGTACGGGCGCCGAATTGAAAGGCAAGAAACTGGGTATCCACGCTTACGGTAACGTAGGCCGCAATGTGGCGCGCGTGGCCAAGGGTCTGGGTATGGAAATCTGTGCCTTCGACGCCTTCTGCCCGAAAGAAGTGATTGAAAAAGACGGTGTAAAGGCCGTAGGTTCGGCTGAAGAACTCTACAGCACCTGCGACGTGATTTCGTTGCACATCCCGGCCACGAAAGAAACCACCAACTCCATCAACTACGACTTGGTGAACCGTATGCCCAAGGGCGCCATGCTGGTAAACACCGCCCGCAAGGAAGTCATCAACGAAGCCGACATGGTTCGCTTGCTGAACGACCGTCCCGACTTCCGTTATGTAACCGACATCAAGCCGGGCAACCATGACGAACTGGCCGAGAAATTCCCCACGCGCTATTTCTCCACGCCCAAGAAGATGGGTGCCGAAACGGCCGAAGCCAACATCAACGCCGGTTTGGCCGCCGCCAACCAGATTGTTGACTTCATCAAGAACGGTGTAACCAAATTCCAGGTAAACAAATAGGCTATGCCGAACGGCCTTTGTGCCGTAACAAAAAAGGCCGTCCCCTGCGGGACGGCCTTTTTTTTTATAAGATACCCGCCTTAACAGGCTTTCTCCACCCGGCCGTATAGGTCGTGCACCTCGGCCTCCGTAATGCGGACTTCGTAGAACCCGCCGATTTGCAACTTGCCCTCTTCCCGCAGAATCAACACCTCATCGTCCACCTCCGGCGAATCGTAGCGCGTGCGCCCGATATAATAGTCGCCCTCCTCGCGGTCGATGACCACCTCGAACACCTTGCCCACACGGGCTTCGTTCAGGCTAAGCGAAATGGTTTCCTGCAATTGCATGATTTCGTCGGCGCGGCGCTCTTTTTCCGCGGCCGGCACCGCATCCGGCAGGGCGGCCGCCGGCGTCCCCTCTTCTTCGGAATAGGTGAACACGCCCAAACGGTCGAACCGGAATTCATTGACAAAGGCTTTCAGCTCCTCGAAATCCGCTTCGGTTTCCGTCGGGAAGCCGACAATCAGCGTGGTGCGGAAGACGGCATCCGGCAAGGCCGCCTTGAGTTTGTGCAACAGGGCCGTGGTTTTCTCCTTGTCGGTGGCGCGTTGCATATCGTGCAGCACCGACGTGGCGATATGCTGCAACGGAATGTCGATATAGGCGCACAGCTTGGGTTCGGTACGCATCACGTCCAACAGGTCTTCCGGAAACGAATGCGGGTAGAGGTATTGCAGACGGATCCAACGCAAACCCTCTATCCGCGCCAAGGCCTTCACCAAATCGGCGATGCGCTGACGACCGTATATATCTAAGCCGTAATACGTCACGTCCTGCGCCACCAGTATGAGTTCCTTGACGCCCTGACGCACCAAACCCTCCGCCTCTTTCAACAGGCTTTCCATCGGGCGGGAGATATGCTTGCCCCGAATCAACGGGATGGCGCAGAACGCACACTGGCGGTCGCAGCCCTCCGAAATCTTGAGGTAGGCGTAATGCGCGGGCGTGGTCAACGCGCGACGTTCGGGATTGTAGCCCCCGGCCGCCGCCACGTCTTCGCCCACGATGGCCGCGATGACTTTTTCAGGCTCCCGCACGCCGAACCAGGCGTCCACCTCCGGAATCTCGGCCGCCAACTCCTGCCCGTAGCGTTGCGCCAGACAGCCCATGACGTACAGTTTTTGGATACGCCGCTTGCTTTTCAGCATACAGGCGCGCAGAATCATATCGATGGACTCCTGCTTGGCGTCGCCGATAAAGCCGCAGGTATTGATGAGCAACACGTCCGGATGCTTGGCGCTGTCGGTGGGCAGCAAAGTCCACTGCGCGGGCAGCACGTGCGCGAGCACGACTTCCGAATCGACGGTATTTTTGGAACAGCCTAAGCTGATGAGTTTGAGCGTAGCCATAAACCGGTCTTACATAAACAACGATTGCACGAACTCGTGCTTGTCGAAAATGCGCAGGTCTTCCATTTTCTCGCCCACGCCTATATATCGAATCGGCACCTGGAACTGGTCGGAAATCCCGATGGCGACACCGCCTTTGGCCGTACCGTCCAATTTGGTCAACGCCAAGGCCGTGACTTCCGTGGCCGCCGTAAACTGTTTCGTCTGCTCGATGGCGTTCTGCCCCGTCGAAGCGTCCAACACCAACAGCACCTCGTGCGGCGCGTCGGGCACCACCTTTTTCATGACCTGCTTGATTTTGGACAGTTCGTTCATCAGATTGATTTTATTGTGCAGACGGCCGGCCGTATCGATGATGACGACATCGGCCTGCCTGGCCACGGCCGACTTGAGCGTATCGAAAGCCACCGAAGCCGGATCCGCGCCCATGGCCTGCGCCACGACCGGCACGCCGGAGCGTTCGCCCCAAGCCTGCAACTGTTCCACCGCCGCCGCCCGGAACGTATCGGCCGCGCCCAACACGACGGAAGCGCCGGCCTGCTTGAAGCGGTAAGCCAATTTGCCGATTGTCGTCGTCTTACCGACACCGTTGACGCCCACCACCATGATGACATAGGGCTTCCGCTCGGCCTTGGCGGCGAAATCCGGCGTCTCGCTGCCGGCCAACAAGGCTTCCACTTCCTCGCACAACACGCGGTTCAGTTCGGAGGCGTTCAGATAATGTTCCTTGGCGATGCGGGCCTCCAACCGTTCGATAATCCGAACCGTCGTTTCCACGCCCACATCCGACGTCACCAACGCTTCCTCTATCTCGTCCAGCACGGCATCGTCCACCTTGGAACGGCCGGCCACCGCCCGCGTGATTTTCTTGAAAACGCTCTCCTTGGTCTTGCTCAACCCGGCTTCCAGATTCGCCGTATCCTGACCGTCTTTCGAACGTTCTTTGGAGAATAAACTAAAGAATCCCATAAACACAAAAAAGAGAGCCGCATTGCGCGGCTCTCTTACACATTAAACCCTTTATAATATAACAAGTCGAGTCTTATTTCTGCGCGAAATATTCCTTAACTTTATCATTCGGTATAATCTCCTCCTTGAAAGCGTAAGCGCCCGTTTTCGGAGACTTGACCACTTTCACTACCTTGGCGAAATCCTTACCGGTAGACGTCTTCAGGGTTGCAACAACTTTCTTTGCCATGACGCTTCAACTATTTAATTTCTCTGTGAACGGTTACTTTCTTCAGAATCGGATTGTATTTCTTCAACTCCAACCGATCCGGCGTATTCTTCTTGTTCTTGGTAGTGATGTACCGAGAAGTGCCGGGCATACCCGATGCCTTGTGCTCCGTGCATTCCAGAATAACCTGAACGCGAGCTTCTTTATTCTTCTTTGCCATAATTCTGACCTTTCAATTTTGGAAGCGCAAAAGTAGACAATTTTCAGGAAAATTGCAAATGCCTCCCCCATTTATTTTTCCAAGCGCTTACCGCTGCTGGATGCGCGAAGCGCCCGTCGTCATCATTTCCAACGTATCCGGCTCGCCGAGATAGAAAATCTTGCTGGCGCCGCGCGCTTCCGCCCACAGCCCATGACGGGCGTTGACCGTGGCCGTGCTGGCACCGCGCACCGAAACCGTCAACGAATCCACTTCCCAGGCCTCGCCCTTGAAGACGGAAGAACCCACGAACGCCAATTCCGCCCACCGGGCCTGGCCGGTCAGTTCCACCGACGAAGCGCCCGTTACCTCCGATTCCACATGGTTCGCTTCCAGATAGGCCAACTGCAACGACGACGCGCCGATGACCGTCACCTGCAAATTGTTCTCGACCGCCACCGCGCCGTTGAGGACGGACGCACCGTACAGGCCGATTTCAAGGTTCGGGCTCCGCAACGTATCCGCAAGCGTCAACAAGACGGCGCCGGTACACATGAGTTCACTCAGGTTCGTGTACGTGATATCGACATCGATACGCATATTCCGGTTCTGCAACTGGTCATAGCTTTCCTCATCGTCTATGCCTATCCACAGACGGCCGCGACGGCTCGACACGCCCAGCATCGGGAAAACCGCCTCGTCGGCCTTGATGGTCAAAGCGGGCGCATCGCCATGATGCAACGTCACATACATATAAGAGGACAATTGAAGCACGTCAAAGTCCTTCACGTCGTACGTCTGTTCAACCGCAACCCCGGTACCCCGGTTGACGCTCTCCCCGTCCCCGTTGCGCTGTTGACAGGCCGACATACCGCAACACAGAACCGCCGCCACCAGCGACAGGTTCAGAATCCGTAATCTTTCCATACTTATTTATCCGTTTTTCACATTTTTACGGGTTTCGACACCTCCGCCGAACCCCATTACAAATATACAGAGTTTTCTATGATTCCCAACAGCCGTTTGTCGATAAAATTTAAAAAACGGCAAAATCCCTAAGACGGTAAACGCTAATTTTGCATCCTCTCAAATTATAGTTGGTCATGACAAGCCCGACGATCCTGCTGCTGGAAAGCTCCACCGACACGCTTTCCGTAGCTTTGTGCCGCAATGGAAAAGTAGCGGCCGCCCGTGAAAAGGCGGCCACGCGCGACCATGCCGCCCTCTTGCTCACGTTCGTGGACGAAGTGATGCGGGACAGCGGTCTGCGGCCGGCCGGCCTGGATGCCGTTGCCGTCAGCAAGGGGCCCGGCTCCTACACCGGCCTGCGCATCGGCGTTTCCTCGGCCAAAGGGCTGTGCTATGCGTTGGACAAACCGTTGATTGCCGTGAGCCCGTTGCAGGCCCTGGCCATGGAGGCCGCCCGCAGTTTTGACGCGGACACGGTGGCGAAGGCCCTGTTCTGCCCCATGACCGACGCCGGCCGCATGGAAGTCTATGCCGGCCTCTATACGGGCACGGGCGACATCGTGCGTGACGTGCAGGCCGACATCGTGACGCCCGAATCCTATGCGGAATATCTCGTTTCGCCGGGACAGAAGCTCTACTTCTTAGGCAACGGCGCCGAAAAATGCCGCGCGGTATTGGGACAACGGCCCGATATGCTGTTCCTGCCCGGTTGGGAACCGAACGCCCGCTACATGGCCGTTCCCGCCACGCGCGCCTATACGGAAGGGCTGTTTGAAGACACGGCTTATTTCGTACCGTTCTATCTCAAGGACTTCGTGGCCGGCAAACCGCACGTCAAAGGCTTATGACCCTCTCTTTCCCTTACCGTATCATCGGCATGATGTCCGGCAGTTCGTTAGACGGCCTGGACTTGGTTTCCGTTGTGTTTGAAACGGCCGACGGCCTGAAATTCCATATCGAGGCGGCCGATAGCCAACCTTATCCCGACCTTTGGCGCGAACGGCTGGCGAACGCGCACCAACTTTCCGGATTGGAACTGAGTTTGTTGGATGTGGAATATGGCCGCTATGCAGGCGAACGCATCCGCGATTTCATACAGACGCACGGCTTGAAGGCGCAGGCCGTGGCCATACACGGACATACGGTCTTTCACGAACCGCACAAGGGGCTGACGCTGCAAATCGGCAGCGGGGCGGCCGTGGCGGCGGCCTGCGGCTTGCCCGTCATCTGCAAGTTCCGCGACAAGGACGTGGCTTTGGGCGGCGAGGGCGCACCCTTGGTCCCCATCGGCGACCGGCTGCTGTTCGGAAACTACACCTATTGCCTCAATTTGGGCGGCATCGCCAATATCTCGTATGAGGAAAACGGCCGCCGCATCGCGTTCGACATCACGACCTGCAACATGGTGCTGAACCGTTTGGCGCAACGCATCGGCCTGCCGTTCGACCGCAACGGCGAACAGGCCGCCGCCGGCCGACACATCGCCGCCCTCCGCGCCGAACTCGACGCGCTGGATTTCTATCGGCAAGCGCCGCCTAAATCGTTGGGACGGGAATGGTTCGAGCGCGTTCAACAGCCGCTCTACCTTAATTATATAGAACAAGGGTTTTCCGAAGCCGACCTGCTCCGCACGTTCGTGGAACATATCGCATCGCAAATCGGACAGGTCTGCCGCCAGGAAGGCCGTATGCTCATTACGGGCGGCGGCGCGTTCAACCGCTTTCTCGTGGAACGCATCCGCGCGGCCTGCCCGCAACTCGTCTGCGAGGCCGACCAGCCGCAACTCATCGATTACAAGGAGGCGTTGATTTTCGCGTTCCTCGGCCTACTCCGCCTGCAAAACCGGGTCAACTGCCTGCACAGCGTCACCGGCGCCGTCGCCGACAACATCGGCGGGTGCGTTTTCGCGTAGCCACAAGCCGTAGATATAATCCTGTATATCGGTCCGTATGCTCAACCTCAGCAACAGATTGGGCGTGGGATAAGGATGCACGCGGTTGGACAGGAACACATAGACGATTTCCTTTTCCGGGTCAACCCAAAAATACGTGCCCGTAAAACCGCTGTGTCCGTAACTCGCCGCCGAGGCCGACAACGCGCAGGGCGAAGGCGCGTCCGGCTCCAAAGGCCGCTTGTCGAAGCCGCCGCCGCGCCGGTTCTTGGCCGAAGAAAAGTCCGAACTGCTGAACAGGGCCACCGTCGCGCTGTCGATATAGCGGTACCCGCCATACCGGCCGTTCCACAACAGCATCTGCGCCAAAACGGCCACATCGTGCGCCGTTCCGAACAGCCCGGCCGATCCGCCCGCCCCGCCGAACAAGGCCACCATCGGGTCGTGTACATAGCCGCGGATGGTTTGGTGCCGCCAGGCCGTATCGTTCTCGGTCGGCACCAAACGCGCCAGCGGGAATTTCTCCAAAGGCCGGTAGGTCAGCCGCCGCAAGCCCAAACTATCGTAGATATGCCGTTGCACATAGTTTTCCAAATCTTCGTCCGTCAGAAAGCGGAACGCCTCGTAGAGATACTGAAAGCCTAAATCGCTGTATTGGTAAGTGGGCCGCCCCAACGGCATCGCATCCATCTCCTCGCGCAACTCGCGCCGTGCGCGCCGGTGCAGGTAGAGGCTGTCGGCCACGGGCCATATATATTCTTCATTCCGTTCCCCGCTCAGATAGTCCCGCTTGGGATAACTGTCGGGCTGGGACGTCAGCAGACTCGGCTTCAAACCCGACTCATGCGCCAACAGCCGCCGGAACGTGATGTTCCGCTTGTCGGTCCTTAGCAGGCGCGGCACGGCGCGCGAAACCGCCTGGTCCAAACGGTAGAAACCGCGGTCGTAAAGCTGCATATAGGCCATCGTCGTGGCCAACACCTTGGTCAGCGACGCAAGGTCGTAGAGGTCGTCGTCGCCCACCTGCTGTTTGCGCTCGTAGGTGAAATGCCCGAAATTCTTGTCGTAGATAACCTTACCCTTATAGGCCACCAACACCTGGCAGCCCGGATAGGCCGCCGTGTCGATGCCGTGGCGCACCAACGAATCGATGACGTTGAAATCCGCGCTGTGGAAGCCGACCTGTTCCGGCAAGCCGTAGGAAAGCGACGTGACTTCGGTGCTCAGCCCCGTCCCCAACGGGTAGCGCGTGCCGACCCGCACCGGCAGACGGCCCTGCGCCGCGATGCCGCCGAAGAGCAGCTGCGCCATGGCGGTACGCGCGGCCGGCACGTCCTGATAGCCGCAGACCACGGCCGAGAACGTCAGCGAATCGAACAGCGCCAACGCATAGGGCGGCGCGAACGAAGCCAGCACCGTTTCGCCCGGCAGATCCTGAAACCGCCGCAGGAGTTGCAGCGTGGCGTCCGTAATGCCGTAACGGCGGTTCAGATAGGGGCTCGTCCCGCCCAGGTCGATAATCGCCAAATCGTAGCGGCGCCAGGTTTCCAACAAGGCCTGCAGACTGTCGGCCGGCGTCTGGCGGTCGATATAGTAATGGTCGAAGTCGGCGTAGCGTTCCAGCATGCGGCCGAAATCGTCCGACGCCAACGCGCCGGTGGCCTGACGCGTCTCCGCACCATCGGCATAATCGCCGATATGGAGACAGAGTTTGGCCGGATAGCGGACGGATTGCAGCGGCAACAGGGCATTGGAATCCGCCACCACCGTCAGGGCCCTGGCATAGAGTTCGTTCTGCAAGGCCTTGACCTGCGGGTTGTTCAAGGCCTGCAACAAGGCCGCCGAATCGCCGTAGGCCATGGGACGGAAGGCATCCGTATCCGCCGAGCGCAACGCAAACGCGCCCAACGTCTCCGCCTTGAGCCGCAAGATACGGCGCACCGCCGAGTCAATCGTCGCCACCGGCACGCGCCCGTTGCGCACCGCCCGCGAAATGGCCTTGATGGCGGCCTCCGGCGCAGCCGGCAACAGCAACACGTCCTCGCCGGCCTCCACGGCCCGCACTTCCACCTCGCCGCTGCCCCACTTGACGCCATCGGCCACGCCTTTCATCTCCAGACCGTCGGTCACGGTCAGCCCGCGGAAGCCCATGCGGCGGCGCAGGTAATCCTTAATCCATATTTTGGACAGGGAGGCCGGCCCTTTGGCGTCGATGGCCGGCACGCGCAGATGCCCGACCATGACCGCCTCGGCGCCGTCGGCCATCAGCGCGCGGAACGGCAACAGATCCACGCTGTCGATATAAGCCGCATCGTGCTTGATTTCCGGCAACGTATAATGGGAATCCTTTTCGGTATCGCCGTGGCCCGGGAAATGCTTGAGCGAGCCGACAACCCCTTGCGACCGCATCCCGCGCGCATAGGCCGCGCCGTGTCCGGCCACCCAGCGCGGGTCTTCGCCGAACGAACGCATATTGATGACGGGGTTGAGCGGATTGGAATTGACGTCCAACACCGGGATGAAGTTCCACGAAATGCCCAGTTCACGGCACTGCCAGCCGACGGCTTCCCCCATCCGGCCGATCCAAGCCGTATCCTGTATCGCGCCCAGCGTCTGCTGCATCGGGAAGGGTTCCACGTCCGTCAGCCGCATGGCCGGCCCCCATTCGCCGTCTATGCTGATCCAAAGCGGTATCTTGGCGATGGTCTGATAGGCGCGGACGGCGCGATATACATCCCACGCGTTGCCCTTGAAAAAACAGAGCCCGCCGTAACCGTAACGGCCTATCTTGACCTGCATATCCTGCACCGTGGCGGGGTCGTAGCCACTGCCGCAACGCACCACCATCATCTGGGCGATTTTCTCCTCCAGCGTCATCTGCGCCAACAGGCTGTCGGCATCGAAAAGCGGCTGCGGCGACGCCTGCCCGACGGCCATCCCAAAGACCAACATCAAACCTGCCCAAACACCGTTCCGCTTCAACCGCGACTTCATCCTGAACCTCCTCATATCTTTTCTTTTGCCCGCTTTTAGAATCCCAATACCTCGGCCATGCCGTACCAACCGCTGCGGCCGCGGAGCCACTCGGCCGCGACGACGGCGCCCAACGCGAAACCCGCCCGCGATTTGGCCTCGTGCCGTATTTCGATGCTATCCTGCTCCGACTCAAACACCAAATCGTGAATGCCGACCACCTCGCCGCGCCGCTCGGATGCGATGGGCGCGGCCGGATAGCCGCCTTGCGCCAGGGCCGCGTTCATGCTTACGGCCGTACCGCTGGGCGCGTCCAACTTATGGATATGGTGGGTTTCGGTAATGTGGCCGGCATATTGCGGTTGTTGACGGAACATCTCGCCCGCCCGCTTGACCAACTGCAGGAAAATATTGACGCCGACACTGAAATTGGCGGCCGCGACCACCGCGCCGCCCGATGCCGTGCAAAGCGCACGCAAGCGCGCTTCCTCGTGTTGCCAGGCCGTAGTGCCGACCACCACGGGTTTGCCCGCCGACAGACACCGTTCGATATGCCCCACGACCGCCGACGGCACCGAAAACTCAATGGCCATATCCGCCGTCCGCCAGGCCTCGGCCTGCGTATCAAAATCCGGTTCCGAATCTATCTTGCAAACGATCTCATGCCCACGCGCCAACGCCACTTTCTCGATTTCCCGCCCCATGCGGCCGTAGCCCAGCAAGGCGATACGCAACGGCTTCCCCGTATTTTCCATAACAACGCTAAAATTTCATACAAAGCCTGAAGCCCATGTCCCAAGGCACCGCACGGCCGAGGCCCTCCGGCGCGGGGGCGGCATACGGTTCCAGACGCATGCCCAGATTGGGCGAAACATTGAAGTCGAACAGATGCGCATAGACCACCGCATCGATGATATTCAAGAAATACACCACGCCGGCTATAATCATCGTCAACTCAAAATTCTGTTCGTAGTAATTCCGCAGACGCAACAATTCATCGTAGGTCTGCCCGGCCAGTTCCGGATTGCAGACGCTTGCATCCGCCTTATAATACCGCTTGTCTATCTCCCGCTCGTAAATCTTTTTCTCTTTCAGGCTGAAATCGGCGAAATAAGCGATGACGGCGGCGCCGGCATAGATAACGGGCGGCTTATACCACTGTGCGTTATAGCATTGCCCCAAGCCCGGCACCACGGCCGAACAGAGCGCCGCCATGCCCGGCGAACGGACGCCGCCGTGCTTCTTGGTACGGAACGCGCCGCTGTTGCGCTCGGCAAACGTCATGGCCTTGCGC
>CAMWIS010000031.1 GCA_947174375.1 uncultured Bacteroidales bacterium | reverse complement strand
TCGGTCGGGTTGGGGTAAACCGTCAAGGCTTCGGCCGTTTGCAGCCCTTCGTTCGATACGTTTTCCTTGAACATCGCCGTCAGTTGGATGTCGTAGTTGGCCACAAGCCGGTAAATCGAATCCCGGCACACGATCGTCCCGTTTTCATACCAGCGGAGGAACGAATGACCGGGCGTCGGTATCGCTTTCAGTTCCACCGTGTCGCCGTCGGGCTGATAGCCCGCGCCCGACACCGAGCCCCACGCTTCGTTGGGGGTTATTTCCACTTCGATGTTGCGGTAAAGCGGCAGATAGAAGTCGATGCCGCTGCGCAGCGAAACGACGTTGTCGGTATATACGGCTTCCACCGTATAGGCGTAGTTCTCGTCTTTCTTCAGGTTGTTGCCGCTGAAAGCGGTCTCCTTCAGGTTGTCTTGAACCAACTTGCCGTTGCAGTAAACGCGGTAGTAGGCCACCTGTGGGTCGCCGGCTTCGGTTTTAGGCGCATCCCAGGTCAGGTTCACGCCTTGGGGCGGCAGAATCGTGCATTGGACATTGGTCGGCATGGGGCGGCGGTGTTCCAACAGGCTCTTGACCGCCGCGAAAGCGTCGATAAGGCCGGAGCCGTCGCGTACCCGGCTTTCGTTGCCGCTGATGATTTGCGCCGTCGAAGCCAACAGTTCACGCATTTGCGAGGTGTTGAGCGTCGAATCCACCGAAAGCAACAGACCGCAGAGGCTGGCCGCCACGGGCGTCGCCATCGACGTGCCGTACATACCGTCGTAATACATGCCGTTAAAATAATTGTCATTGCATTTGATGCGGTAGCCCTGGTTGGTGCAGAACGTCGTGCTCAATACGGAATAATCGCTGCGCGTACCGCCAATCATAATGAAACCGCCCGGCGCAAGGATATCCACCCATTTGCCGAAGTTCGAGAAATCGCTCGAGAATTTTTTGTCCGAGTTGACCGAACCCACGGAAATGACATACGGCAAAGCCGCCGGATAGAACCACATATTGGCCTGTTGGTTGCCGGCCGCGGCCACGATGATGATGCCCTTTTCGTAGCACGATTTCAGCAATTCCTGTTCGGTGGCGGAGGGCTGGCTGTTGGAACCCCACGAAACGCTGATGACCTTGGCGCCGTGTTCGGCCGCCCAACGTATGCCGGCAAAGCCGTTGCTCACGGAACCGGGCACGCTGTTGGTGGCGCAACGGACACCCATGACCGTGACGCCGCTCCCCACGGCGGCCACGCCTATGCCGTTGTTACGGACGGCGCCTACATTGCCGGCGCAGTGCGTGCCATGCGACCATTCGTAAGCGGGGCATTTCCCGTTGTATATATCATTGCAGTTGGCGTCCTGCGTCACACCGGCAGGCGGTGCCGCGCTGCCCACTTCGCCCGTATGGATGTTATACAGGTTTTCGGGGGCGATGTTCAAGTCCTCGTGGCCTTCCCAAATGGCGTTATCGACCACCGCCACCTTGATGTAGGGCTTGCCCGTGGCCAATTCCCAGGCCGCTTCGGTGTTGATGACGTCCAAGTGCCATTTTTGGTTCCGGCCGTTGATAACCGCGCTCAGCGGGTCGCCCAAATTTTCCGCCTTCAGGCCATCGCCGCAAATGTAGTACGCGGGGCGTTTTTCCACCATTTCCACTTCGGGACACTGACGGAGGTATTCAATGAACGCGTCTATGTCCTCGATGCTGTCTATCGTCACGGAAATCGTGCGGTTCAGTTTGTCGTTGTCGGCAAAGCCCATCGACAGTACGTCGGACTGGATGCCGTAGGTCTTCAGCTCGGTATTGAGAAAGTTGAACCGGGCTGCGTTCAGCGAGCGGCTTTCGCCCGATTTGACGGCAAAGGCCGTGTTTTTCTTAAGACGGATGTAAAGACCGCCGTCTTCGTAGTCCGCATTCACGGTTTGGGCTCGGAGGTTACCGCCGGCCACCAGGCACGCGATGCCGAAAACCGCCGCGAGGGCGGTCAGAATATTACGTTTCATAGCGCGTTGTAAAACTTAACGTGTTTATTTCTTCAACAATTTAACGGTCGTCCGGCCGTCGGCACTTTCGATGCATACGATATACAGGCCTTCCGTCAGGTTGGCGGTCGGCAAGGTCAGCGTCTGCATATCCGTAGCGCCCTGAACCGTCTGACGCGACATGACGCGGCCTTGCAGGTTGATAATGGAAACCGTCAGCCGGTTGGCGTTCAACGGACGGAACGACAGCGTGGCCGTTTCGCTTACGGGGTTCGGGTAGAGTATGACGTCCGCGGCGGCCTCGCGGCGGCATTCGTTCGGCACCGACGGGTCAACGGCATAGCAGCTGTCGTTGATCCACGCGGAAATCTCCGACCAGCCGCCGTTGGCGGAAGCGAAAGCGGCCTGAATGATTTCCCGCGTAGCCGTATTCTGGATATAGGCTACAACGCCCACGCGGTCAAAGCTACCGTAGAAATGCGGGTCATTGCCCACGGTGTAGGAGAAGGTGTAAGTGTGCTCGACGTTTTCGTCGGTGGGTTGCGGCGTCGCCAAAGGCGTGCCGTTGGCATCGGGCAACATCTTGCGGACGATGTGGTAGTATTCGGTTTCGTTGCTCATCTGCGACGCGCCGTGGATGGAGTCTTCCAGCAAAACGACGTACAGTTGGTATTCGCCTTGAATCGGCAGTTTGGCCGTCGTTTTAATTTCCGCCATAAAGCTGGAGTCTTCAGCAATGTTCAGTCTGGCCTGAAGTGCAATCGGGCTCGGCGTCCGTTGGAATTTGGCCAACGAATCCATGATAGCCTGATACGTTTCGGGGCAATCTTCCGAACCGCCTTGGAGCGTGAAGCGGCGACCGTTTACCATCCAAGTGGGTGCCGACTTGATGGCGTAATAATTGCGGCGCGCTTCCGTTTCGTCCGTCACGAGCGGGTCGCCGTCGTAGGGTACGTCCACTTGGAATTTGGCTACGACAACACCCTCGGGCCGGCTCATGTCGTTGCCGCCGATGATGGAATCCCAGGTATGGAAAAGTTTGTTCCACGGGCCGCAGTTAATGCACGTGGCCGAGGAGAACATCTCGAAAAGCATTTGCATATAGGGCAGTTCCGTCTCTTCCGTCACAAAGCAGTGCACCTGGCTGTGATCCGTGCTTACGTTCTCACCGTTGATTTGGTCGAACCATATTTCAAATGCGGCGTTCCGGTTGGCTGTTTGGGGAATGTAGTCGAACGAGAACGATAGTTTGTCCAACGAAGCCGTGCCGGCGGGTTGGATTTCCAGACCGGTGAACGTCTTGTGGATAATCGCGCCGTTATCCATGCGGGCGCAGAGCCGCGCGCTCGTAATCAGCGTGCCCGACCAGTTCTGCAACGTGGCCGAAACGGGGAAAGACATACCGGAGCCCTCGTGCGTGTGAATCATATAGAGCGGCGTGTGGGCGTTGTTGCAGGCCGCACCCAGGCCGGTCGTCGTTTCGCCCACGCGGATGTCGTCGATGTCAATCATCAGCATATTGGTCGAATTCTGAACGAAGGCGAGGTAGATGGTCTGTCCCTTGTATTCGCTCAGGTCAATGATGTAGTCCGTCCATTTGTTCGGGGCTTCCCGAATCGTGCGGACATTGCTGAAAGCCGATTTCTCCGCCGTGGTCGTGGATATTTTCAATACGAATCCGTCACGCGCCTGGCTGTGGTCGGCTTTGGCGCGGAAATAGAGCTTGGGGGCGGAAGCGCCTTTGAGCGAAATGGCCGGCGTTACGAGCCAACGGTCGGCCTGGGCGTTCTGTTCCTTGAACGACGAGGGGGCGGCCGCATAGCCGATGCCGTTCATGCTGCGGACAACCTTCCAAGCCTTGTCAAAATAGGCGAGGGTGCCCAACGGCTCGTTGGCGTCGTTATAGAGCGTGAAACCGTCCGGTATATCGCCGGAACCCGTGGCATCCACGGCTACATTGTCAAAACTTTCGTAGAAATACCAAGTCTGGGCAAGGCTTCTACCGCTCAGTGCCACCATGGCCAAGAGCGCGATTGTCAAAGAAAAACGTTTCATATGGCGAAAATATTTTAGCGTATAAAATGCGTGCTAAGATACAAAAAAAACGGCTTAAATGGAAGCGGGTAAAAAAAAAGCGGCGGCCCGAAAGGACCGCCGCCCGGTAATTATGGGTTGCACAAGTCGTTATTTTACAACGACTTTATACGTGGCCGTGCGGCCGTTTTCATCCGTAAAGCGGAAGAAATACGTGCCGGGCATCAGGCCATTGAGGGGGATTTGCGGCGAAGACGGCAGCTGGCGCAATACGCGGCCGCCGAAGTCAAGAATCTGCAAGGCGGTGTATTCACCGTTTACATAAACGACGTCGGAAGCCGGGTTGGGGTAGAGCGTCAGCGTCATGCCGTTGAGCTCTTCCTCCGTGCTCACGTCGGTCAGCGTGACGAAAACCGAGGTTTTGACGGTGGTGTTGGCATAAACGGCTTCTACCGTATAGTCGTATTCGGCGCCTCCCGGCAGGGGGTTGGGTTCCGCATACGAGAACGTCTTAAGCAGGTCGGTGTTCAGTTTAACCTCGGCTTCATCGATGTCCGCGCGCTGGCGGTAGATGTTGAAGCCTTGCAGCGTCAACGGCGCCTTGGACGAGGGCATGTTCATGAACTTGACCGGGGTCTGTTTCAGCGAAACGGGGAGGCTGGATTCGGTCACGCGGATGAGCTTGCCTTCCAACAGGGCGGGGTTGAGCGTACCGTCGGCGGAGGTGGCGGCGGCGACGTCGCGTTTGCGGGCCACCAGCGCGCGGATGGCCCACGAGCCTTCGATGTCATAGGAGGCCAAGGGCACAAAGTGTTCGCCGTCAAACGAAAGCAGGTCGCTGTAGCCCCGTTTGTTGTAGGAGTAGTCGATGGCTACCGGGGACGCGTCGGCGTTGTACGTGATGTGATAGCCCACGGCCACTTCATTGGGTTGGTTCATCGAGAACGAATGTTTGAAATACATGGTCTGCCAGCTTCGGGCGGGCGCACGGTTCAACGACTCGGTATATGCTTTTTCATCGTTCAGGTAAACGAAGGCTTCGAACGACTTCGTGTTGTCGCCCAGCATGTATTCCATACCCACCAGGTAAAGATCCTTGTACAATTTCAGGTCGGTCGAATCCCAACCGATGGCGGCCCAATATTGCGTGGGAATATCTTCCCCGAAGCTGTTGTAAGCCACCATAACGCCGCCACCGTAGCCAATGGACATCGCTTCCTCAAACAGGGGCGTTTCCCATTCCGCCGTCAGGTCAAACAACTTATTGTCGGCGGTGTAAGCGGCGTTTCTCTTTTTGGTGACGTTGAGGCCGAACGGCGCCATGGCCGTACCTTCGTTCGTAACGGTGATTTTGACCGAGGTGTCGGCCTTGCAACCGGTGGAGTAGAGCGATTCGAGGCGGTAGGTGTAGGTTGTGCCTACTGCCAAATCGGAGAGGTCATTGTAGTTGAGCGAAACCGCTTCGTTCCACAGTTCCGCGATTTTCGTGCCGTCGCGGAATACCGAGAAGCCGACGAGCCCCGCCGCCGTGTCGGACGTAGGTACATCCCATTCCAACGCCACCCAGCGGTTCGTTTCATGGGCGTAGAGATCCTTGACGGGCAAACACTTGCCGTAGCCGTTGATTTTGACGGTCGTGGCGGGCGAGTAATCGGAGAGTTCGTCCGTGTAGATGGCCTTTACCGTATATTCGTAGTCGCCCGGCGTCAATTCCTCGTAATAGCGGCGCGTTTCCAAATTCGCGGCGATAAGTTCACCGTTGCGGTACAGGTTGTAGCCCTTGCGTTCGGGCGCGCTTTCCAGTTCGAGGAACATGAGCTGGCTGTAAACCCAGCTGCATTGGTAACCCGCCACCAAAGCCACGGTACCGTCATCGAGCGTGCAAGTCGTCAGACCGCCCGCCACGGAGAGATCCGCCGTAGCGACATCGTCGGCATCCGGGTTCAGGACGTTGAGGACCGCCGGGTCTTCCGCCACCTGGATCGGGTCACCGATTTGCTGGCGCGTGGCAAGGTCGAACACGTAAATCTCGTTGGAGTTGGGGCCCGTTTGCGAAGCGGCATACACTTTGCCGTCGTGATAGGCCGTACCGCTTACCGACAAGCCCGTGAAATCGAAGCCGCTTTCTTCGAGGTATTTGCCGTCAATGGTATAGAATTTGGCATCTTCCCAGCCGCCGGTCATCAACACGCCTTTGTTGCCTTTGATTTCCAAATCGGGCAGGTAGGTCAGGTGACGGCTCGGAACGCCCGCTATCGTGTTGATGATACGGTTCTTGTTGTTTAAGTCAAGAATGTATATATTATCGACGGAGCCGCAATAGAGTTGGTTCTTTTCGGGGAAATAAACCATCGACAGGACGGCTTCGTTCAAACCGGCGGGTTCCCATTCTTCCGTTACCGTGTTGTATTGGTCCATGATGCGGATACCGCCGCCCTGCCAGCTCGAAATATAATACAGATCGCCGATTTTGATACCGCAGTAGCCGTTGTACATCAACATATCCACATTGTAGATGAAGTCCAATGCCGTGTTTTTGTACGTCTTGGCCTGGTGTGCGGCGGCCGGCGCCGTTCTCGAAGCCGCAACGACGGGGCTGCGGTCGATGATGCCTTGACCGTTCTTGGCGGCCACCTTGTTCATGGCGCTCATGACCACCTCCGACGACGGTATGCCCCAATAAATGGAGGCGTAGCGGTTGTATTGCAAGTTGTGGCCGATTTGCTGAACCGGGAATATCGAGCCGATCATGAAGAGGTTGGACGTAGCGGCGCCGGCCTTTTCGTCGCCGTACACGGCTACGACCTTATAGGTGTGGTTGCCTTCCGGGCAGTTTTCTTCGTCATAGAACAGGTCGTTCTTGCCCAGCGTTTGGATGGCCACGGGGTTGTCGTCACGGTAAATTTCAAAACCCGTCAGCGTGTGTTCGCTGGCGAGCGGCGCCTGCCAGGTTATGTGGGCGGTATAGCCGTCGCCGATGGCTTTGGCTTTGACGTTGCGGGCGCGCGGCAGGATGCGTTCCCCGAATTGGATATACCAAGGCGTGGGGAGGTTGCCCTGGAAGTAGAAGCCGGACACGAGGGTGCCGTCGGGCGTCGCCAGCGTGGGGCAGCCCAAATCCCGGGGCGCCGTTATGTCGTAATATTCATACAGATAGGTGTTCAGATCCATCAACACCTTGGTCTTGGTATCATAAACGGCGGCTTTACGCGAGTAGGGGTCGGCCTCTACGCTGCAAAAACCGAACACCAAACCGTTGTCGTCAATCGTGTTGAAAAACATCAGGCCATAGCCGGGGAGCGGGCCGACGGTGTCAACCGTAAAGCTCTTGTTCGCCCGGTCGTAGTGGATAACCAAGCCGTGGGAGGTCACTTCGTTGTAACCTACCAGCATGCTGCCGTCGCGGTTCGCGCCCGTGAGGTCGGACATACAGAAACGCGGGTCTTCTATCGCGTAGGTGTAAATCGTCTTGTTCGTCTCGTCATAATCCACGAGATCCCAAAACGTCGTTTGCCAGGTTGAATAGATGGTGTCAAGCGGCCAGGTACCCCAACCGCCCAACACGTTGCCGTCGTAGGAGATGGCCGTGGCGCGCGAACCGTAGTTGGTGTTCGCCTCGGCGCGGAGCGGTGATACCCGCGGCCATTTGGAATGGAGTTTCGTAATCACCTTGCCGGTTTTGCCATCGTAAACGATACCCACGGGGTTGGTCGTGGAATCCCATTTGCCCAAGCTGTTGTTGCCGTAGTCCCATTCATAGCCCAGCATGACCACCCGGTTGCCGTTGGGCTGGGCGCTCCAAAACGAGAGGTCGTTGTTGTAGGTCTCGTTGTTCTGTATCGTCCTTTCCAGCTCATGTTTACCCTTGTAGTAAACATACGGTACCGTGCCTTCGCCTTTCGGTGACGCCACATAGTGGTCCGGCGAAATGAAAGCCTGCAAAAGGAAATCGTTGTACAGCGTGGTTTTGCCGTCTGTTGGGTTATAGACAAAACCGAAATCACCGGTCGAACCGCTCATGAGCTTGTCTTCCGATATGAACGTGATGATACCGTCTTGCAGACCGGTCATCACGACCGCTTTGCTATCGCCTTGACCCGGATAGGTCACGGACGATACATCGTCTTGCGCCTGTGCGCTCCATCCGAGGAACAGCAGCAACGATGCAATTAAAAGTTTTTTAGCCATAGTGGTTGTTTTATAGGATTAAATATATTGTTTTCAGTGCAGGTAAACTTTGTAAACCGCCACCCCTTTTTCGGTGTTGAGGCGTACAAAAATCAGCGCGTGTGCGGCATCCACCGGCAGTATCAAATCTTCACGGCTGTTGGGCGTAAAGCGGTTGATGCGGAGGCCGGTCAAACTGTATATGTCAACGTCTTTGACCGTCAGGCCGTTGAGGTTGCGGACGATAATCCGTCCGTTGTCCGTGCTGACGTTGAAATGGGACAAAACCGGGTCTTCGTTGGCGGTTACCTGTTCAAAGACCGCCGTGTAGGTGACGTTTTCGCCCGGCATTTGGAAATGATAGGTCGTTTCCGTCCCCAGTTCGGTTTCGCCGTTCTTCCAGGCTATGAATTTGTAGCCTACGTTGGGCGTGGCCGTCAGCGTTACGTCATTGCCTTCGAAATAGTCGTCCGCGCCTTTTACCGTACCGGCCCCCGTGGGGGTAACGTTGACCGTTACCGAGAACATTTCCGCTTCCGCGAATACCGCCGTATAGGTAATGTTCTTGCCCGGCATCTGGAATTTATAGGTCGCATCCTTCGACAGTTCGGTGTCGCCGTCTTTCCAGGCCACGAACCGGTAGCCTGCGTTGGGCGTGGCGGTCAGCGTCACGTTGCCGCCCTCGAAGTAAGAGCCGGCGCCCTTGACCGTACCGCCCTCTTCGGGCGTGATGTCCACCTTTATCGCGAATAACGCGCGCAGGGTCGTGAATTCAACGCTTACGGGAATCGAGCCGTTGGCGTGCTCGCCCTTCGTGCAGTAGCTGACCACCTCGGCAACATAATCGGTGTTGGAGGTCAGGCCTTGGAGCGTCAGGGTCTGCCAGTCGGCATCGGTGGCTTCTTGGTAAACCGTCTTGGCCTGGGCCTTGTCGGCGGCCGGGTAGTAGGTAATGCCGTATTCTTCGCCTTCGCCTTCCCACGTCAGCGTCGCCACGGTTTCGTCAATGCCGCTCGCTTTGAGCGCCTCTATCGGGAAACAGGGCACGTCGCCGTCGTAGTTGAGCGAGATGCCGAGGAGTTCGAGAAACATCGGGGTCTTATCCTCGTTTGCGGGGTCATAATAGTCGAAAGTGTTGGGATTGTGGAAGTAGAAAGCGATGCGGATCAAACCTTCGTACTTGTCCATAGGGAGGGTTAAATCCATGCCTCTGTTGGCCAAATCCCCGTCTCCGGCCGCCGCCGTCGCCTTGAGGGCGTTGTGGTCGTAAGCGGCCACCGTGTCGTTCCACGAGAAAGCGCCGTCGGTGGAAACCAACACATAGAGGCGCAGGTCGGGGTCAAGCAGGTCAACGCCGTTGACGGGCTCGTAATCTTCGTTAAAGGCATAGGTGTTGACGCGGAACGTCAGCGTTTTGGGCAAGGGGGTCACATACTTGTGGATGAAAATGGCCGGCGTGGCGAGCAGGGCTTCGTCCTGGGCCGTGGAAACCGCGAGGGCGTCCGGTTCTTCGGTAAAAATCGCCGCCGCTTCACATTGCAATGCGTTCCAGCTGGCGGGCGTTTCGCCCAAGGCCTGTTCCAAATAATCGGCCGCTTCCTCAATGCCCGGTTCGCCTTTGTAAACGCTTACGTTCGGCTTGACGGCGTATCCCGTGGCGCGGTCATACTCGTCAAACACCATGTTTTCCACATACGGTAGCCCGGCGGGAACGGTTACCTGTACCTGGGTGCTGGCGAGCGAGGTTCCGAACGTGCAAACGGCTTGCACCCTGATATTGTAGGTGGCGGTGTTTTCCAAATTCCGCAACGTGGCTTGGGTGGCGTTTACGGTTTTGGTTTCCCATGCTTCGTCGTCCTCGTCATCGGTTTCGGCGAGCGCCAAAACGTCGTCTGCTTCGTCATCCGAGGCGGGTGCAACGTATTTTTGATACGAAACGATATAGTTGCCGGTTGCGGGCGTGTTGTTGTCGTTCCAAGTCAGCGCAACGGCTTTGTCGGTCGTTTTTTCGTTCAACACCTTCAGGCCGCTCGGCATCTCGCACTCGCCGGCCGCCACGAATTCGTAAGACGCGATGGCGTTCATGGCGTGGTCGCTATAGTTGGCATAATAGCTATACCGCAGTTCCACGACATCGGTGGCCCTGCAACTGAAAGAAACGCTCAGCGGATAGACGTACGCTATGGCTTCCGGCATATTGGCCGTCGTAAACAACCCGGCCGTTCTCCATGCGCCGCCGTTGAGGCGGTATTCGATGCGGACCGAATCGGTCGATTCCGGAGCGCCTGCCGACAGGCCGAGCTGACCGCTTTTGTAAAATTTAGTTTGGAAAGTGGCCTGTATGTTTTGGGCACCCGAGAAAGCGGGCAGGATAACGCTCGGCCAAGCCGGCGTCTTTTCCACTTTTTGGGAAGCTAAATAAAAGGTGTGGTCGAGATTGCTGGGATAAGTCACGAAAAAGGCATTGTCCCAACCGGTCAAGTCCGAACTCAGGCCCGGCGGCAAGATCGGCGACGCCGCATCTTCGTCCGACTGCGGGATATTGTCCTTGTCGCCGAACGTGTAGCCCAACGGCAAGCGGTCGGCCCGGCGGTAGAGCGGTACCAACGAGAAATTGCTGGAGTAACCCGGTACGGTCTCGTCGGTCATGGCAAACATCTGCAAATAGGTCATTTCGCCCGGTTCCATCTCTACGTCATAGGTCGTGACGCCTTTGTCCAAAATGGCGATAACGTTGCCGTCGCGGTCGCCCGCCTGCAATACCCCTTGCGGGTTACAGGATTGGACGGAGTCGCTTTTCATAATCAGCGTCTTGAACGGGGTGGCGGTAAACGTCAGCGGAATGACGTTGCCCTGCGGTTCGCCGACCGTTACGTTGGCGGGCGTTTCCATCGGGCGTGTCCGCAGGCCGTCGGAAGTGACCAGGGCGTCTGCCGCATAGGCGTATTGGCTGCCGTCGGCCTTGCAGAGATAGGCATACAGATAATATCTCTTATTGGGGCTCAAATCATAGACCGCAAACGTAAAATTGTCCATATCGGCGGGCTTGCCGTTATAGACCACGCGGTAAGGGTTGCCTTCGTTTTGGGGGTTTCTCACGTTGTCGCCTGTCTTGTAGGCTTTGTTTTCGAAAGCGGGGGTAACCCCCTCGTATTGCGGCGTTACAAAGATTAACAGGCTCGAGGCGTTTGCAAGCGCCTCTTTGCTTTTATCGCTCAACACCACGGAGGCGTCGATGGAGGTGTAGTTGGGCGTACCGTTGATGGTGCCGCTTTTGGGGTAAATGGAAAGGCGGCGGTTCTGCAGGGATTGGGTAGAGTTAATGAACCACCAGCTCTTTTCATTGTTTTTGTTAATGGGGTTAATGGCGTAAGCGTTTCCCCCGCCGAAAGACAAGGTTTCCGTATCCCGTTTCAGGTCGATGCGGAAGGTGTAAGCGTTATCCCCCGTGGTATTGTCTTGTTGGCCGATGCGGTATTCCACGCGGCCGTTGTCGCCGATGAAAAGTTGGTAAACCAGCGTCCGGTTGTCGACGAGGAGGTTGTACTGCACGAGGAGGTATCTCAAGCCCGATATGTTGTCGGTGCCCAGCGCCATACAGCCGACCGGTTTGCCCTTCGTTTTCGTGATGGGGGCGCTGCCCTTGATACTGCCGTCCGCCACATTGGTGTAAGCGATAAATCCCCGCGCCGCGTATTGGACGCTTTGGGCGCTCAAGTCGGCCAACGGGTCGGGTAACGCCATTTCAACGGGGTTGTCGTTCTCTTCGTCCGTAAAATAGACGCCGCCCGCCGCGGAAATAATCAGGCCGGTCACGGTCTTTTCCATGAAAGAAAAGGGTTTTATGCCGATGTCTTCCAAGCGTAAAGCCAACGCTTTGCTGTCGGCGCCGGTCCGGGTAACGTTTATCCATTCGTTATTGTCGAAACCGAAGAACAGGTCGTTCAAAGAAGCGTCGTCCGCAAGGCTTTCGCCGAAGGGCCAAATAACGTCGATACCGTAGGCTTGCGCCGCCGCGGTTACCGCGATGTCGCCGTTATCGACCGTATAGCCGGTGTTCAAGTCGAAAAAATCGCTTGCCGGCATAGGGACGTTGTCGTAGAGGTAATTCTGCAACGCTTGGGGTGAAACCCACGTGTTGCCGTTTTCTGCCGCAACCCAGCCCGTAAGGCCTAAGGTCAAACCAATCAGTAGGAATAACTTTTTCATGACGTTTGCCGTTTGGTTAATCGTTGTTAAGTACGCCGGATTTTGCTTCCGGCGATTTTGCCTATACAATAATAAAAGAAAACGCAGAGAAAGGCGCGTCACCGATTGCTAACAATTTGTTACAATCGGCGAAACATTCCGTAACTTTATACGGCAGATAATTGGCAGACAGATATTTGTTCCGTGTGCTTATTTACAGTTGTTGGAGCGTGTAGGCGAGGTCGGCGTCTTTGTCCAGCCCCATCTTTTCCTTGAGCCGGAATTTGGCCATGCCTATCGATTGCAGCGTCTTGCCCGTCAGGTTGGCGATGTCTTTATTGCTGAGATTGAGGTTGAAAAGGATGCAATACTGTTTCTCCTTGGGCGTAAGCGTGGGGTATTGCTCGGTCAGCTTCTTCAAAAACGCTTTGTCGGTCTGTTCAAAGTAGAACGTAAACTCGTTCCAGTCCTTGTTCGTGCTCAGTTGTTCGGCCAACTGTTCGATTTCGGTGGCCAGCAGTTTTTCCTTGCCGCGCAGTGCGAAATTGACTTTCAGCTGTTTGACCTTTTCCATGATGTCGTTGGCCGCCTTGGTGATGCGCAGGAACAACAGCGCGTTGGACGCCAACTCCTTATTCTTGTCGTCGATTTGGTTGTTGAAGTGCTGTTCCAGCGTTTCTATGCGCTTGTGATCCATGTCGTTGCGGTCTTGCAACTCTTTTGACATGGCCTCGCTTTCCTTTTTCTGCGCTTTGATGCGGCGGTAGAGCAAGCCCATGCCCGCGATGGCGCCCAACAGACAGAGCGCCAGACAGCCTATCGCGATGTTGCGGTAGGTTATTTGGGCGTGCACGTGGGCCAGGTTGCGCTGTTCAAGCGCGTTTTGCTGTTCCTGGCGGTAGTGTTCGAACTCGTATTTCTGTTGCGAGAGGGTTTCGAGCCGGATGCGTTTCTCCAGGCTCTCCACCTTGCGCGCCCGTTCCATGAGGTAGTTGTAGCCGGCCTGATAGTTGCCCTGCGCGGCCGCGGCTTCGGCCAGCGTGCCCAGGGCTTCGATGTCCAAGGCTTCGGTACCCCGGCGGTTTTTGAGATCCTGACGGAGTTGCAGGCCTATCTGTTCGGCTTCGGCATAGCGTTTCTGATGGATGAGGTTGCGGGCGTAGAGGTTGTTGATGAACGGCAGCAGGTGGTTGTATTGCTTCCGGTCGGCCAGCTTGAGGGCTTCGAGGAAAAAGTGTTCGGCCAGCGCGTAGTCGCCGAAGCCTTGGTAGGCCAGGCCCAACTGCGAGTTGGCGTAAATCGG
>CAMWIS010000030.1 GCA_947174375.1 uncultured Bacteroidales bacterium | reverse complement strand
GATATGCACCTCCTGCGTGTAGCGGTACCCGTCGAACAGGAAGAAGACGAACTGATAGATGCCGGGCGTGAGGTCGGCGGTGCGCATCACGTGGTCGTAATACGGGTTGTCGATAGGCATCACCTTGATGAGGTGTCCGCTCGTGCTATAGACGCCTATCATCGACAGGTCGGCCTCCCAGTCGGTGTCGAAGTAGAACCCCTGGTGGTTCGGCAACGCGAACAGGCGGACGGGATTCTCCTGCTCATCGCTGTCGTAGGGCCGCTGATAGGTAAAGGTCGTGCGCAGAAAGCTGAGGAACAGGTCGGGCATCTGCACGAAGTCGGGCGCGGCCTCAAAGCCGATAACCAGGTAGAGCTCGCCCTTGTGGTTCGTCCGGCCCTCGATGGGGCGGCGGTAGTTCTGCACCACGTGCTTGCTGCCGGTCGGGCCCACCTCCAGGCAGTCCAAGACCTGCAGGTCGGCGCCGTCCTTGCCGAACGCCCCCTTGTCGAAATTGCTCTCCACCTGGTAGAGAAACAGGTGGGCGGGTATCTTGAGCAGGCTGCCGCCCTTGACGCAGACGCGGCCGCTTCGGGCCGACTGTTTGGGCAGGTCGTACACCGTGGCGTTGAACGTGATGTGATAAACGGCGTTGGGCTTCAAGCCCGTAATCTGACGGAACGCATAGACGAACAGGTCGCCGTTCAGGTTCTTGCCCTTGAACAGCAATCCGGTGCGTTCGCCCTGCGTAATGGGGTTGCTGAACAGGTTCCAATAGACGGAGATGCCGTAGTCCTTGCGTAAGTCGGGCTGGTAGCCCACGGCCGACCCCACCCAGCCGTCGTCGCCGTTGGCGAAGGTGGTGTTGTAGCTCTGGGCGTGGGCGGCTCCTATACTACATAGGAGGATGCACAGCAGGCCGGCGGCCTGTTTGAAAACCGAGCGCGGACTAACGGACATACGCCTGCATTTGTTGTTGCATACGCGCCGCTTCCGCGCGCGCGGCCTCGGCGAAATCCGTGTCTTTGCCCGCGTAGAGGATGCTGCGGGAGGCGTTGATGAGCAGGCCGATGTCGTCGTTGAGGCCGTAGCGGCAGACCTCTTCGAGGCTGCCGCCCTGCGCGCCCACGCCCGGCACGAGCAGGAAGTGGTTCGGCACAATCCGGCGCACGTCCGAAAGAAATTCGGCGCGGGTGGCGCCCACCACGTACATCATGTTGTCGGCGTCGCCCCATGCGGTCGAGGTGCGCAACACCTGTTCATAGAGATGCTTTTCCAACGGCGCCCCCTCGGCGCCACCCGTGATTTCCAGATTCTGGAAATCGCGTGCGCCCGGATTGGACGTCAGCGCGAGCAACACCACGAATTTGTCCGGCACCTGCAGGAACGGCTTTACCGAGTCTTCGCCCATATAGGGCGCCACGGTGATGGCGTTGAAGTTGAAGTCGCCGGCGGGGTCGAGGTAAGCCTGCGCGTATTTGAGCGACGTATTGCCGATGTCGCCGCGTTTGGCGTCGGCAATCGTAAACACGTTGAACCGCCGCAGATAGTCGATCGTCTTCTTGAGCGACATCATGCCTTTCAAGCCGTAGGCTTCGTAAAACGCCAGGTTGGGCTTGTAGGCCACGGCATAGTCCAGCGTGGCGTCGATAATCGCCTTGTTGAACGCGAAAATCACGTCTTCTTCCTGTTGCAGGCAGGCGGGAATCTTATTCATGTCCGGATCCAAGCCTACGCAGAGGAAGGACTTTTTCCGGCGGATTTCGGCAATCAGTTCGGTTCTATTCATAACTATCCTACGTTTTCTTTGAGTTTTTCGGCGTTTTCGGCCAGTTGCAGCGCGTCGAGCACTTCCTGGATTTCACCGTCCATGAAGTTGCCGAGCGAATAAATCGTAAAGTTGATGCGGTGGTCGGTCACACGGCTCTGCGGGTAGTTGTACGTCCGGATTTTGGCCGAGCGGTCGCCCGTCGAAACCATCGTTTTCCGCTTGGAGGAAATCTCGTCCAGATATTTCTGATATTCGATTTCGTAGATGCGCGTCCGCAACACCTTCAAGGCTTTCTCGTAATTCTTGATCTGCGATTTCTCGTCCTGAATCGCGACGACGATGCCCGTGGGGATGTGGGTGAGGCGCACGGCCGAATAGGTCGTGTTCACCGACTGGCCGCCGGGGCCCGACGAGCAGTAGGTATCCTTGCGGATGTCGTTCGCCTTGAGTTCCACGTCGAACTCATCGGCTTCGGGCAAGACGACGACCGAGGCCGCCGACGTATGCACGCGGCCCTGCGTTTCGGTCTCCGGCACGCGTTGCACGCGGTGTACGCCCGATTCGTATTTGAGGATGCCATAGACGCCTTCGCCCGTCACGTTGACGACGATTTCCTTGTAGCCGCCGGCCGTCCCTTCGGTAAAGTCCACGGTCTCCATCTTCCAGCCGCGTTTCTCGCAATAGCGCACGTACATACGGTAGAGGTCGCCCGCAAAAATAGCCGCCTCGTCGCCGCCCGTGCCGGCGCGTATTTCCAGAATCGCGTTCTTGGAGTCCTGCGGGTCGGCGGGAATCAGCAGGATGCGGATTTCCTCCTCCAGCCGCTCTTTCTCTTCGGTAAACGTGCTGAGTTCCTCTTTGGCCATTTCGCGGAATTCCTCGTCCTTTTCATGCGCGAGCACTTCCTTGGCGTTGGCGATATTGTCGATGAGGTTCTTGTATTGCTTGTAGGCCGCCACAATCGGCTGCAATTCCTTGTAGTCCTTGTTCAGCTTGATGAACCGCTTCATGTCGGCCATCACTTCCGGTTGGTTCATTTCCTGCTCGATGGCCAGGAAACGCTGGTTCAACGCTTCTAATTTATCTAACATAATACACGCTCGTGTCCCATTGGGGGACAATCCAACAAAGTTAAGGTAAATTAGGCGTAAAATCAAGTGCGGCGGGCGGATATGAACCGCCTACCGCACCCATTTGCCGTGGCTGACGCGGCCGTCCTGCCATTCCACGCGGTAGAAGTGCAGACCCGCCGGGCAATCGGAAGTCCGCAACACGGCCTGCCGTCCGTTGACATCGGCTTGTCGCAACAGGCGGCCGCGCGTGTCTATCAGCGAGATGCGCTTTAGGTCGGCTTCGGCTTCGAAATACAGGTATTCGGTGGCCGGATTCGGATAGACGTTGAGGTGGCCGTCGCCCGTCAACGCCGTTTCGTTGCCGGCCTTGGCCGAGGCCGTGAAAATATTACTGCCGGTAACGATATGCAAGAACGACGGTGCATCGGAAACATTATTGAAGTCCTTGTCAACCCATCTTTGGAACGTATAGCCGGGCTGCATGCTGACGGCAATCTGCACCGTATCGCCGAAGCGGTAGGAGCCGGCGCCGGTGGCCACCCCGCCCTTGGACGGATAGACGCTCACCTCTATCTGATATTCGGTCGGTTTGAACAGCGCGATATAGAGGCGGTTTTCCTCAATGGACGGAATCTCTAAGTTCGGCTCGGTCGAAACCGTCTCGCCGTTCAGCGTCCAGGCCGCAAAGTCAAAGTGTTCGGCCGGCAGGGCTTCCAGCACCGTCGAAGCGCCGTGGTTGAACGTGCCCGTGCCGCGGAACGTGCCGCTGTTGGCCGGCGAGGCTTCGGCCGTGATGTCGTAGGTAAAGGCGTCGAAAACGGCTTTCAGGCCCAGCGGACGGTCCACGCGGTACGTCAACCGGGGCTGTTGCAGGACTTCGGGCGTAAAGAGGTCGGCGAGGTAGCTGTCTTCCGCCGATTCCTCATCCAACTGCCAGCAACGGAACGTGTGCACGCTGTCGGCCCTTGCCAACAGCACCACGTCCGAGAGATAGGCGTATTCGCCGCCGCCCTGCAGCGTGCCGCCCGCTTCGGTGTTCAGCGTCACGGCATAGGTCTTGGGCATGAATACGGCCGTATAGGCCACGTTGGCCGTGGCGGGGAATTCAAACGGGTTTTCGGTCGAAATACGGTTGCCGTCTTCGTCCGTCCAGGCCAGGAACTCGTGACCCGGTACGGGCGTCGCTTCAAGCGTCACGGGTTCGCGCATCAGGAAACGGCCCGCGCCGCGCGCTTCCCCTTCGCCCTCGGTCTGCAACGCCACGGTCAGCGTGTCGGTCTCCAAAATGGCCGTCAAGCTGCTGTCGCGGCCCACCGTCATGCGGAACGGGTTGTCTTTCGATACCACATGATGGCCGTTGTGCCACCCCTTGAAATAAAACCCTTCGTCGGGCACGGCTTCCACGGTGGCCGTCGTGCCGTAGCCATAGAGGCCGCCGCCCGTCGTATAGCCTACGTTCTCCGGCGACAGGCTCAGGTCGATGTGGTACATCACGGGCGAGAATACGGCGGTGGCCGTGGCGGCTTCGCTTACCGTCCATGTATATACGGGTTCGTCCGACATACGGACGCCGTTGATTTCCCAATGCGAGAACGTGTAGCCGTAAGCGGGCGTAGCCTCTACCTGCGCTTCATCGCCATAGGTATAAAGGCCGCCGCCGTCCGGCAAGCCGTCCACATAACCGCTGCCGTCAATGGCCGCTTCCCCGCTTACGAAAAATTGTTTCGGTTCGAAGATGGCCAGGATGGACGTGTCGCGGGTCATGATGAATTCGGTGGTGCCGGTCGTGGAGAAGACCGTTGCGGTGGCCTGTCCGTCTTTGTCGGCCAGCACCCATTTGATGAACTGGTAACCGTAAGAGGGTTCGGCCGTCATCGTCACGCGGCCGAGATAGGGCTGTTCCATGCCGCCGGAGTGCGAAACCGCGCCCATGGCCGGGTCGGCGCTTTCGGCCGAGAGCGTGAACGTAACCGGTTCGAAGGTGGCGACGACGAGCGTGTCGGACGTTACGGTCAGCGTCCACGGGTTGGCGGTGCTGAGTTTGCGGCCGTTGCGGTCGGTAAAGCAGGCAAAGCGGTAATGCGCCGCATCCTTGACGGTGGCGTTGAACGTCGCCTGGCCGTTGTGGATGATGGTGGCGGACGCGCCGGCCTGAACCGTGCCGTTAACCGTCATCGAGGCCGTCCCCAAGTCGGTTCGGGTGTTCTGAAGCGTCAGCGTGTAGTTGTTCGTGTCGAACAGGGCTTCCGCCGTCGTTTCGCCCTTTACCGTGAACGTATAGGGGTTCGTTTTCGCCGTCAGCCCTTGGGCGGGCAGGCCGTCGCCCGTCAGCACCCAGGCCGAGAAGTGGTTGCCTTCGGCCGGAATGGCGGTCACGGTGGCTTGGCTGCCGTAAAGGTAGTTGCCGTCGCCGCGCGTCCGTCCCTTGTAGGCTTGGTTGGCGCGTGTCGTCAGGTGGTAGGGCAGGGGTGAAAAGACGGCGCGGTAGGTGGCGTTCTGCGTGGCGATGCCCGCGTAGGGCGTTTCGGTGCCGGGGATTTCCTCCGAACCGACCAGTTGCCAATAGTCAAAGCGGTAGCCGGAGGCCGGCTGCGCGCTCAGCAGGAAGCCCTCGCCATAGCGCAGCGTGAGCGCGCCGGCGGGCGCTCCGCCGCCCGCCGCAGGCAGAATCCCTGCCTCGCCGGCCTCCGCTACGGGCAGGCTTGCGGCTATTTGCAGCGTATATTGGCGTTTCTCGAACACGGCTTTCAGTTGCGTGTAGGCACTCAGGTTTTCAACCGTATAGGTCAGGTTTTGGCCGAGGGTCGCCCCCGTGGCATCCTCCCATCGCGCCAATTGATAGCCCTCCGCGGGTTGGGCCGTCAGCGTGATGTGTTGGCCTATCGGCTGGTTGCCCGCATTGAGGACGGTGCCGGCGGCTTCGGGTTCCACGGCCACGGCAATCGTTGCCAGGTTGGTGGCGAAATCGGCCTCTATGCGTGCGTCTCCCGATACCGTATAGCGGATTTGCTCCGTTTTGCCGAGGCTGGCGGTGCCGCCCGCCTTTTGCCAGTTCAACACCTTGTAGCCCCCGGTTGTGGCGCGGGCGTAAAGCGTCAGCGTGCTGTCGTAGGGCAGGGTGGCCGTCAGCGTCTTGCCGAACGTCACGTTGTCAAAGCTCACTTCCCCCACGTTCAGGTTACCGGCCACGGCCAAGGTTACCGTATAGTCGTGCGGTGTGAATACGGCTTGCACCGTCGAATCCCGGCCCATCTTCAGATAAATGATATCGGCTTCGCCCAAAAGGTCGCCCTGTAGGTCGTACCAGCCGCCGAAACGGTAGCCTTCCGCCGCTTGGGCTTCCAATTGCGCCACCGCGCCGTCGTCGTAAAGGCCCGTGCCGAAGATCACGCCGCCCTGTCGGGGCGCGGCCACCCCGTTGGCTTGCTTGCGTTTTAAGGTAAAGACGGCCGTATATTGCCGGGCCGCCGTCACGGTTACGGTCGCTTCGGGCGTTTTGGCCACCGTGTCCGTCTCATCGCCGTCGCGGTACCAGTAGCGGAACTCGTAGCCCTCGGCCGCCCGGGCGGTCAATATGGCTTCGGTGCCGTGCGTGTAGGCGCCGCCGCCGCTCACGTCGCCGTAGTCCGCCGGTTCGCTTGCAACGCTGATGTCGTATTGCAGGAGTTCAAATACCGCCGTCAAGCGTCGGTCGGCGGTCGCCTGAAATGTATATATTGCTTGCGCGGACAGGTCGTCGCCCGTCACGGCGTCACGCCAAGTCACAAAGCGGTAACCCTCCGCCGGAATGGCCGTCAGACGCACCTGTTCCTGATAGATATACAGGCCGTCGCCTTCCACGCTGCCGCCCTCTTCGGGTTCCGCCGTGGCCGTCATGCGGTAGCGGACGGGTTCGAAATAGGCCGTACATATATAATCGCTGTTGATATGGCCCGAAACGAGCGTCAGCGGATTGTCCGTTTTTTCTTCCGTCTGGCCGTTTGCCTCAACGGTCCAATACGAGAACGTATAGCCGGACTTGGCTTCGGCGGTCAGTTCGATTTTCTGCGATTTGGACGCGCTGTAGGTGCCGCCGCCGTTCACGTTGCCGCCGGCGGTCGGTTGGCTCGCCGTCGTCACGCGGTAGGTCCGTTCCTCAAATACCCCCGTCACGCGCGTGGCCGCCGTCACCGTGTGGTTATACGGGTTGTCCGTGCTCAGCGTGTTGCCGTCGGCGTCCTGCCAGGCCACGAAGCGGCAGTAAGCGTTGGGTGTCGCCTCTAATTTGGCTGTGGTCTGGTACTTATACGCGCCGCTGCCTTTCACATTGCCTAAAGCCGCGTTGTTGGCCGCCACGGTCAGGTTGTAGGATTGCAGTTCGAACCGGGCCGTCAGCGTCAGGTCGCGCACGATGGGCAACGTGTAGTCGGATTGGTTGTTGAGCAACGTCGCGCCGTCGTAAAACCCGGCGAAGCGCGAGCCGGTGCCGGCCGAGGCCTGCAAGCGTACCGGCGTATTGTGGATAAACCGGCCGTTGTCGGCTTGGGGCGATACGGCCACCGTGCCGTTGCCTTCGGTCTGTAACGTAAATTCGTAATAATTGGTGTCGAAATGCGCCGTCAACGTGCGGTTGCGGTCAACGGTAAATGTATATACATTGTTGGCGCCCTCGATACGGTTGCCGTTTTCGCTCCAGTGCGTAAAGTGGTTGCCCGGCGTGGCCACGGCTGTCAGCGTGGCCTGCGTACCTTGTTTATAGGTCTGACTGCCGCTTACCGAGCCGCGGCTCGGGGCGGAGGCCTTGCCCTCTATATAATAGCCCCTGAACAGTTCGATGTCCTTGCCGTTGTCGTCCGAAACGCGCGGGTAGTTCGTCGAGCGCACGCGGATGCGGTAGCCCGTGCCGACCGGCAGCGTGGAGGGCAGGGAAGCCATGATGCTGCCGCTCTCGTCGGTCGTCAGCCGGCCTAATTCCGTGGGTTGGGCAAACGAACCGGCGGCGTCCGAGAGTTCGGCAATCACGATATTGTCGTCGCCCATCTGCGGCGACATCGTGCCCGTAATGCGGAACGGCACCTCCACCGTCACGTCTTCGTCATCGCGCAAGCCGATGGCCGTCGTGGTGAAGTTGTTGAGCCGCAGGGTCGGGTTATAGACAAAGAAAATATCGTCCACCAGCAGTTCGTCGTTGGCTTTACCGCCGCCCGGCGTCTTGTTCGTCGTAAAGGAGGCGAGCACGTATTGGGCGTCGTTCGTCGCGCCGGTCTTGACGAAAGGCGCGGAAAAGCGTTGCCAGCCGTCGGTGGCCGACGGGTTGATCTTGGCCTGCGCCACCACTTGGCTGCGTTCGGTGCCGGGGTCTATCGTCCGGTTGTCATTGTGGATGATGACATTGACCTGGGCCTGATCCGATGCGGAGCCTTTGGGTTTGAACCACAGCCACACCACGAGCGAGTCGGGCACCGTCGTCTGCCGCCAATAGAAGCCTTCGTTGCCGCGGTCGGTATAGTTATGGTTGGAGGCGTCGGTCGCCGTGGCACTCCCCATGTTGATGCGGCCCGTCGTCACGTTGCCGTTGGCCACGATGCCCAAAACCTCGGTCGAATAGACGCGCAGGTAATACGCGCCCTTGCCGCCCGGCCGTGCGCCGCTCTCTTTCGACAGACGTTGGGCCTTGCCGGAGCTGGCGATACCGGAAGCGTTGGCCGTCATAAACGAGTTCCAACCCTGGGGTTCGATGCTGGAACTCCCTTCGTTGTCGTAAAGTTCAAAGCCGCGGTTGGGCAACTGCTCGGTGCCGTTATGCGGCTGGGCGTTCAGATACCCGTTGCCCCCGGCGGCTACAATACAAAAAAAGGCCGCGCCCAAGAGCAGCCTTTTTTTGACGGTATGGAAAATCTTCATACCCGTTTAGAGTTTTAACGCTTTACCTTTGACCACCTTGCCGCTGTTGCCGACGATGCGGTAGATATACAGACCTCGCGGCCAGGTGTCGGTCGTCATGATGGTATGCGTGTTGGAGTTGATTTCGTATTGCGCCACTTTCACGCCAAAGGCGTTGAACCACGTGATTTTGTCCATGTTCTCGCCTTCGAGGTGCACCTCGCCGCTGAAAGGCGTCGGATAGACGGTCACGGTCGGATCCACGTCAATGTCTTTGAGGGTAAATTCGGCGATATAGGTCACGTCTTCATCGGCCGTAAAACGGAACGTCTGATTGAGGCTGACGAGGTTGTCTTTCTTATCCACCCACTGACGGAAGATGTACCGCTCATTCGGAATCGCCGTCAGCGTCACCTGTTCGCCCACGCGGTATTCGCCGCCGCCGGTCACCGTACCGGCATCAAAGGGGCTTACGTTGACGGATACCGTCGTGGTCAGTTTTTTCATCTGCGCCACAATCTGCATATCGTGTTCAGGTACGAAACGATAGGTGGTTTCGCTCGACAGGGTTTCGCCCTCGCATTCCCAGGCGATAAACGCATAGCCGTTGGTCGGCGTCACGCCCAGCGTCACGGTGTCTTGCGCGCTATAGGCGCCGCTGCCGCTTACCTTGGCGCCGATGGCCGGGTTGGCTTCCACCTGAATCTGGAAGTAATGGATTTGGAAGTCGGCCAAAAGCTGGCGGTCGTTGTCGGCCACAAAGCGGTAAACGGCTTCCGTGCTCACGATTTCACCGTTCTCTGTCCAGTGCATGAATTCGAAGCCATCCGCGGGTGTCGCCGTCACTTCCACGGTGGAGCCTTGCGGATAGATGCCGTCGCCGGCGGTCGTGCCGCCGAGCGAGAGGTTGGAGCCCGTCGTAACCGTCCAACCGGCGGGTTGGAACACGGCTTTCAGCTGGCTTTCGTCCAAAATACGGTAGGTATAGGGATTGGCGTTGCTAATCGATACGCCGTCCTCTTCCCAGCCAACAAACGTGTAGCCGTGGGCCGGCATCACTTCCAGCACGACGTCCTCGCCATAGCGGAACGCGCCCGCATTGTCCGCAAAACCTTCGGTAATGACGTTGCCGGCGCCCAGCGGTTCAATCGCCACGTTGAGCGGCAACAGGTGCGGCGTGCAGCGCGGGGTCAGTTGCAAATCGTTCAGAACCGTCACGCGCAACGGGTTTTCGGTGCCGACGGTGTTGCCCTCGGCATCCGTCCAGGCCACGAAATCGAGCGTTTTCGGCAAAACGGCCTCTATCTCGGCTTGCGTGCCGTGCGCCGCTTCGCCCGTGCCTTTTACCTTGACGCCTTCGGGTACGTCAACGGCGGTAATCTGCCACATCATCGGCGTAAAGACACCCACGATATGGCGGTTTTCCGTCATCGTCAACGTATAGTCCGTTTCTTCGGTCAGCAAGACGTCGTATTCGCTGAAGCCTTGCCAGAGATAGCCCTCGTTGGCCGTGGCGGTTACCGTTACGGTTTCGCCGTAGGTCTTTTCGCCACCGCCTTGCAGCGTGCCGGCTTGCGGCAGGTTGGCCGTCAGTTCCAGTTGCAGCGTCTGAAGTTTGAAGCAAGCGTAAATCGTGCGGTTCTCGGCCGTCATCGTGTATTGATATTCGGCCTCTTCCGAGAGGCGGTCGTTGCCCTCGGGGTCGGCGCTCCAATGCGAGAACGTATAGCCCGCCGCCATCGGCCAGGCCTTGACCGTTACCGTTTCGCCGAAAGCGAACAGGCCGCTGCCTTTGGTCTGTCCCAGCGTCTTGTCGGCCGGAACGGCGCGGAGCGTATAAGAACGCGGCGTAAAGCGCGCGTGCAGGTTCAGCGGGCCGTTGACCGTCGCCGTCAGCGTGGCTTCGTAGCCCACGGCCTTGCCCTCGGCGTCTTCGTAGGCTTGGAATTCATAGCCGTCGTTGGCCGTGGCGGTCATGGTCACGGTTGAGCCGTATGCGGCCGTGGCCGGGCCGGCGATCAGGCCGCCCGCTTCCGGTACGGCGGTCACAACGATAGCGTAAGTCTCCGGTTCAAACAGGGCCGTCAGGTTGAGGTCGCCGTCTAAGTTCCACGTCAGTTCAGCCGTGGCTTCCAACGTTTCGCCCCGGGCGTTGCGCCAGGCGGCGAAGCGGTAGCCGCGGGCGGCCTGCGGGTGCAGCGTCACGGTTTCAAAGTAGCGGGGTTCGCCCGTCAGCGTCACATGGCCGGCTTGTGCCGGTTCGCAGGCGATGTTCACGGCCACGGCCTTGGCTTCGAACTGCGCCACGAGCGGGCGGTTGTCGAACGTAAACGTATAGGCCATGTCCGTCGAGCGCGTCTTGCCCTCGGCGTCTATCCAGCCGATGAACGTATAGCGTTCGTCCGTTCGGTTGACTTCAGCGGTGTAGGATTGGCCGTAAACCCAGGTTTCAGGCAGGTTGACCAATTGGCCGGCGTTGGCCGGTTGCACGCTGATATTGGCGGTTTGGAACGCGCGTACGCTGAAATGCGCCGTCAGATGCAGGTCGGTGGTCGGCGTCAGCGTCAGTTCGGCATCTTCGCCCAATCGGTCGCCGTTGGCGTCGCTCCAGTGGCTGAAAGTATATACATCTGCCGGCTGGGCTTGGAATTTAACCGTTTGTTTGTAGAAGAAGCCGGCGTCGGCTTGTCCGAGGCGTTTGATTTCGCCCGCTTCAGCCGGTTCGCAGCTCAAAACGAGGTTCAAGGCTTTCGGGCCGAACTGCGCCGTCAGCGTCTCGTCGTTCAGTACCGTCGGGTAATAGACGGCCTGGTCGGACACCAACGCGCCCTGTGCGTCGTACCAGCCGTTGAACTGCCAGCCTTCGGCCGGCTGGGCTTCCACCTTCGTGTTGTAGCCGTAGGGGCGTTCGCCGCCGCCCACCGCCGTGCCGCCCTCGGTGGCCGCCACGGTCAGCGTATAGTTGTTCCGGTCGAAACGCGCCACATAGTAAGCGGCTTTTTTAACGGGGAAGGTATAAAGCAGGTCTTCGCCCAGGCGTTCGCCTTGTTCGTCGTACCAGCCCGTGAACGTGAAGCCGAAGTGCGGTATCGCTTCCAATTTGGCCGTCGCGTTCAGGTAATAATCGTCGCTGCCCGTGATGTAGGCCGCTTCCGTCGGGTAGGCCGCGCCCTGTACGGCGTAAACGGCATCGTCGAATTCAGCCGTCAGCGTCATGTTCGCCCGCACCGTCAGTTGCAGCGGGTTGTCGGACAGCAGTTCGTCCGTTTCGGCATCCCGCCAGCCCACGAAGCGCTTTTTGGCCGCCGGGGTGGCCGTCAGCGTCACCGTATGCAGGTACGGGAACGTGAGGCAGCTTTCGGCCGGCGTTTCGTCGTTCACGGTATAAGTCCCTAATTTAGGCGTCGGGTTGCTGATGCAAAGGTCAAACGGCATCGTTTCGAAATGCACGGTCAGCGTCCGGTTTTCGGTCAAGGCGTCAATCAGGAACGGGTTGGCGGTATAGGTCTCGCCGGCTTCATCCGTCCAGTGCGTGAATTGATAGCCGAATGCCGCGTTGGCCGTCAGTTCCGCGGCCGCGCCGTGTTCGTAAAGCCCTTCGCCCGCCACCGTACCGCGTTCCTCTTGCGGGTTCAGTACGGTCAACTGTTTGCGCAGGGGCGTAAAGAAAGCTTCCACGGTCATGGGGCCCTCTACGGTCAGCGTGTGGGTGGCCGCGCCGTCCACCTGCTCGCCGTTGACGAGCCAGTGGCGGAATTCGTTGCCTTCGGTCGCTTCGGCCGTAACGGTCAGTTCCGTAAAGTGTTCGTAAACGCCTTCGGCTTCATCCGGTTGCGTGATATGGCCGAGGGCCGGGTCATTGACGCCGAAGGTCAGTGTGTAGGAGAGCGGCGTGCACACGGCCGTCAGATGCCGTTCTGCCGTCAAGGTCAGCGTCAGCGTCGGTTCATCGCCCAGCAGGTCGCCGTTTTCATACCAGCCTTGGAACGCATAGCCGTAGTCGGGCGTCGCGCTCAGCGTCACTTCGGCCCCGTGTTCAAACGTGCCGTCGCCCTCCACCATGCCGTGTTCGGCTTCGGCGGTCAGCGCATAGCGGTTGATGTCGAAATGCGCCGTAAACGCATAGGCGTGCGCCACATGGCCGTTTTCAACGAATACCAGCGGGTTGTCGGTCGGGCGGTCGGTTTGGTTCGCCCCGTCGATAGCATACGTCCAATACGTGAAATGATAGCCCTCGTTGGCTTGGGCGCTGACCTGCGCCTGCTGCGTCAACGGGAAGGCCTCGTAAGTGGCGTCACCCGCCGTCTGTCCACCCTCGGCGGGTTCGGCGGCCGTCGTCACGTCAAACGTCTGCGAGCTAAAGACGGCTTCGTAGGCGGCTTCCGCGCTCACCGACCCAATCGTCAGCGTGGCTTCGTAAGAAACCGCTTCCGTTTCACCGGCCTTGCGCCAGTGGCTGAATTGGGCGTAGGCGGCCGGTTCGGCCGTCGAGGCCGCCGCCGTAAAGTGTTTGTAAGCCCCGCTGTTGGAAGCCGAGCCCATGTCGGCCGGGATGGCCGAGAACGAAATTTCGTAAACGTTGGTGTCGAAAACGGCGGTCAAATCCGAAACATCCGTTACGGTGTAGGCCAGCGGATTGTCGGTTGACAGCGTTTCGCCGTTCAGTTGCCATTCGCGGAAGTGGTAGCCGAAATCGGCCGCGGCGTTCAGGTTCAGCACCGCATTGTGAATCATCTCGGCTTCGTAGCGGGTCTGCGTACCGTCGGCTTCATCGAGTTCAAAACCGCCGCCCACGGTCGCCAATACCGTTACGGCGTAGTAGTTCGTGTCGAATTGCGCCGTCAGCGTATAGTCCTGATCCATCGTCAGCGTGTACGACAGGGCGTTTGAAACCGCTTCGCCGTTCAGCAGCCATTGGCTCAGGTGCAAGCCCGTCATAATGTTGTCGCAGAGGGCCGTATAGACCGCGTTTTCGGGCAACAGCGTGTCCACCGTATTGATTTCGGCGGCCCAAACGGGTGCCGGTTCGGTAATGTTCAGGCGATAGACGTAATAGGGCGCCAGTTCCACCGTGTTGTCGCTCAAGAGCGGGTAGTTCGTGGCCCGCAAGCGGATTTTGTAGTGGCTGTCGGCGCTGAAAGGCAAGTCAAGCGGGAATTGGCAAACCATTTTGCCGCTTTCGTCGGTCGTCAGGCTGTTGAGGGTTCTCGGCGCGTCGAAAGCCCCGTTTTCATCCGAGAGTTCAACGTAAATCACGTTGTCTTCCTCCAAGTTGAACGGGCTCATCGTGCCGTTGAGCGTAAAGGGCACTTCAAACGAAGCGAAAGGTTCGGTTCTATGCACCGGCACCGGTACAACGTCTTCCAAATCAATGTGCAGGCTCGGCTTGTAGATGAACATCATGTCGTCCACATAGAGCTCGTCGCCTTCCACCACTTCGCGGAAGTTGTTGCCGGCCGTAAAGCTGGCCAACAGGTAGGCGGGCGTTGCGTCGCTCACGTATTCAATCGGCAGGCTGATACGCTGCCAGTCGGTGTTCGTGATTTTGCAGGAAGCCGAACCGATGACCGTGCCAACAGAAGTGCCGTTCGGGTTGCGGTCTTCCAGTTTGGCGTTATTGTGCAGATACATCGTAAAGTCGGCCGGACGTCCGCCGTTCACGCCCTTCTTTACCCAAAAGACCACCGAATCGGGGCGGCCCGTAAATTCCCAACGTTTGGAACCATCGCCGGTGTTCGTGTAGATGCAGGATGTGCTGTTCCCTTTGTCGTCGTAGTAATACAGCGTTCCGGTGGTCAGCGTCCCCATGACTTCAT
>CAMWIS010000029.1 GCA_947174375.1 uncultured Bacteroidales bacterium | reverse complement strand
AAAACGCCCGGCAGGAATTCGAACGCCTCCCCGATGCCGACGAAGCGCGCTTCCACACAGCGGTTGATGACGCCGTCCCGGTCGAGAAACAGCGTGGCGCCGGTCGTCAGCCGCCAGGGACGGTACCGCATGGCTTACCGCGCGTTACCGGTTGTCTGACGGATGTTGTATTGGTTGCGGGTCGGCGAATTGCGGCCGACGAGTTCACCCAAATAGCCCGTCAGGAAAAACTGCGCGCCTATCATCATGCAGACGAGCGCGATATAAAAATACGGCGAGTCCGTCACCAAAATCGCCGGAATGCCGTGGTGCAGGCACCAGAGCTTCTGTGCGCCGATAACGCAGGCCGCAATAAAGCCGATGAAGAAGATGAGCAAACCCAAACTGCCGAAGAAGTGCATCGGCTTTTTGGAAAAACGGCTCATGAAACTGATCGAGAGCAAATCCAACGGCCCGTTGATGAAACGGTTCCAACCGCCGAACTTCGTGCTGCCGTATTGACGCGCACGGTGCTCCACCACCTTCTCGCCTATGCGGCGGAAGCCCGCCCGGCTCGCGATGACCGGAATGTAGCGGTGCATTTCGCCATAGACCTCGATGGCCTTGACCACGTCCGCGCGGTAGGCCTTGAGCCCGCAGTTGAAATCGTGCAGCATGACGCCCGACATACGGCGCGTGGCCCAGTTGAACAGTTTGGTCGGAATCGTCTTCGATTTGGGGTCGTGCCGTACCTTTTTCCAACCGGAAACCAAGTCGTAGCCTTCGTCCTTGATCATGCGGTACAGCGCGGGAATCTCGTCGGGACTGTCCTGCATATCGGCGTCCATCGTGATGACCACGTCACCGTTGGCGTGTTCGAAACCCGTATTGAGCGCGGCCGACTTGCCGTAATTGCAACGGAAACGGAGGCCCTTGACGGACGGATTGGCGGCCGAAAGCCGTTCCACGACCGCCCACGAGCCGTCGCGGCTGCCGTCATCCACCAACCACACTTCATAGCTGAAGCCGTTCGCCTGCATGACGCGCTCGATCCAGGCCGTCAGCTCCGGCAACGATTCTTCTTCGTTGTACAACGGTACGATAACCGATATATCCATGATGTTACTTTTTATCTTTGTTTTCTGACCATCAGCGCGATAAGGAGCGGGAACAACACGCCTATCATGACCATTTCGCCCCAAACGTTCCAAAGGATGTGGCCGGGCCGCATGGCGTCCACATATTGCAGGCGCTGCACGCGTTCCGGTTCCGCCATATCGGGATAACGCTCCCAATACAACCGTTGGCGTTCCTTGAAATCCGCCATGAAATCGACGTCTATCCAACACATATAGGCGTAGAGCATCAGGACGAACAGACACGCGATGAGCAAGGCCTGGAACACGCACATCAGATAGGCCTGCCGCGTGTTGAACACGCCGTCGGCCGCCAGTTGCCGCCGGTAATGCAGAGGCGCCCCCAACAGGCTCAACAGCAGCAACGTATAGGAAATCCACGTCAGCGGCGCGCCGGGCTTGTAGCCGGCCGACCGGCAGATGGCGGTCAGCAGGATCAGGGCCACGGCCGTCAGGCCGCCCCACACCGCGGCATAGCCGATGGCGCGGCGGTCGGGTTTACTCTGCGGGCGTTTGAATGAAAAGGCCATAGTTTCTATTGTACGGAATACAAAGATACCAATATATTCCCGCAAAATGAAATTTCCCGCTTTTTTTTGACTTATTTAAAAATTGTACTACTTTTGCATCGGGTAAGTCTTACACGACCAGCTCCTATTTAATCCCCCAGGGTTGGAAGACAGCAAGGGTACGATGGTTGTAGCGGTGCGATGTAAGTAGCTTACCCTTTTTTCGTCTAAACGGAAATTTTAACCAAACAGGCATCGGCTTATGTTGCTTAGGATTTTTGAAACCGGTTTACAGGAACGGCAAGTCCTCCATCTGGTACACTGCATCCAGAACGGCGGCATCATGATTTACCCCACCGACACGATTTACGGTATCGGCACGGCGCTGTCCAACATCCACAGTCTGGACCGCGTGGCGGCCGTGGTGAACAAACGCAAGGACGAGATGAACTTTACGTTGCTCTGCCGCGATTTGAGCCACCTCGCCCGCTTCGCCCAGCCCATCTCCAATTCCATGTACCGCGTTATCAAGGGGTTGGTGCCCGGCCCCTATACGTTCATCCTGAACGCCAACCACGAGGTGCCCAAGCTGTTCCAGTCGCCGAAGAAGCAAATCGGCATCCGTGTGCCGAACCATCCGGTGCTGCAATCCATCCTCGAGGTCATGGACGAACCCTTGCTCAACATCTCGTTGCCCGTGGACGAAAACGCCGAACCCGAGAACTTCACCGACCCGACGCTCATCCACGACCGGCTCGGCCGACAGGTGGATTTGGTCATAGACGGCGGCATCGGCAAAATCCAATATTCGACGATTCTGGACTGCACGCAAGACGAAATCAGCGTGGTGCGCCAGGGCATCGGTTCATTTGAAGTATAACTATAAGTTCGCACATCTAAGCCACTGATTGATTAGATTATGGCCGCCGAAGCGAAGCATACCGAAATTCTCCGTCAAATCCGGGAACGGCAGTTTGCGCCCGTCTATTTCCTGTGGGGCGAAGAGGAGTATTACATCGATATGCTGACGCAAGCGTTCGACACGCAGGTGCTGGACGAGACACAGAAGGATTTCGATTATGCGGTCTTCTACGGCCAGGATGTCAAGAAAAAGGAAACCGACCTGCCGACAATCATAGCCGGCTGCAAACGCTACCCCGTCATGTCGCCCTGCCAGCTGGTCATCGTCAAGGAGGCGCAGCTCATCGACCGCTGGGACGCGTTGGAAGCCTACCTCAAACAGCCCGTGGCCACGACGGTGCTCGTTTTCTGCTACAAATACAAGAAAATAGACAAGCGCAAGAGCATCTTCAAGCTCATTGAGAAAACGGGCGTGCTCTACGAGGCCGTCAAGATGAAGGACGCGCAGTTCGCTTCGTGGATTGCGGCCTACCTGCAGGAGAAAGGCCTTAAAATCGGGCGGACGGCCTTGGCCTTGCTGTCGGAAAGTCTGGAAAACAACCTGCGGCTGGCGGCCAACGAGCTGGACAAACTCGTGCTGAACGTGCCGGCCGGCACCGAGGTCAACGAAGACCATATCGAACGTTATATCGGTATCAATAAGGAATACAACGTGTTCGTGCTGAACCGCGCGTTGGCCTACGGCGAATACGCCAAGGTGCGCAAGATTGTCAACTACCTGAAAAAGCACCTGAACGAACAGCCGTTGATGCTGATTCTGCCGCAGCTGTACAAATATTTCAGCAAGGTCATGCTGATGCACGCGCTGCAAGGCCGGCTCGGCGGTTCCGATTTGGCGGCCCGCATAGGCGTACCGCCCTATTTCCTAAGCGAATACGCCGACTGCGCACGCCGTTACAGCTATGCGCATACGGCCCGCATCCTGTCGATTCTCAAAACCTACGACCTGCGTTCCAAGGGCGTGGACAGCGGCAGCATCAACGATGCCGAGGGCATACTCGAAGACGTGATTTACCGTATCACGCACGGTTAATAATTTTATTTGTATCTTTGTTCCCTTTGTTAAATACCTTTCGAATTAGATGGACAAAAAGAGCATTATCGGGCTTATCCTGATTTTTTTGGTCATGATGGGATACGCCTATTGGACTTCCCCTTCGCTTGAAGAACGCCAGGCGGCACAGGAAGAAGCCGCACGGAAAGCGGCGGAACAGACCGCCGCGGCCATGCCGGCCGAAACCCCGGAAGCCGTTTCCGGGCCGACGACACCCGTCGAAACCGAGGCGGCCGCCCCCGCCGACCCCGACCATCCCTTCTCGCTCGCCATGACGGGCGAAACGGCCGACTACACGGTTGAAAACGACGTCTTCAAGGTTTCTTTCCGCAATTTGGGCGGCCGCATCGCGGGCGTCGAACTCAAAGACTACAAGACGTACACCCACGAAACGCTGACGCTGTTCGAGGCCGACCAATCGGATTTCTACCTGAGTTTCTTCGCCAACAACCGCCATATCCGCACCGACGAGCTGTACTTCCAGTGCCTGTTGCCGGCCAAACGGCAGGTCAGCGGCGACGACAGCACGCAGATACGGATGCGCCTCTACGCCCAGACGCCCGACCGGGGCATCGACAGCGCGCGCTATCTGGAATGGGTCTATACGGTTTACGGCAACGCCTACAACATCGGCCTGCGGCTCAACATCATCGGGATGCAGAACCTGATTGCCGCCAATTCCGCTTTCATCGACCTCGTATGGCAACAACGCCTGCACCAGTTCGAAAAGGCGTTGAACATGGAACAGATGAATACGGCGCTGTTCTACAAGCCGTTGAACGACCATGCCGAACAGCTCAAACAGAACCGCGACCAAACCAAAGACCTGACGACGCCCTTGCGCTGGATTGCGTTCAAACAGCAGTTCTTTTCGGTCTGCCTCACGGCCGACCCCGAATTTTCGAGCGCGCGCGTACAACAGAAAGCCTACCGCGAGAACCCAGAAGGCTATCTCAAGGATATGCAGGCTGAAATCGGACTCCAATACGACCACGAGAACGCCGAACACATCGATTTGAGCCTGTTCGCGGGCCCCAACAAATACAAGATCCTCCGCGAATACGGCACCGATATGGAACGCCTGATTCCGCTCGGCTGGGGCTTTTTCCTGCTGCAATGGGTAAACCGCTTCGCCGTAATCCCCGTCTTCGACTTTTTGGAATCCAAGGGCTTGAATTACGGGCTCATCATCTTGATACTGACGATTCTGTTGAAAATCGTCCTCTCGCCCGTCACCTACAAGTCGTATCTGTCCTCGGCCAAGATGCGCGTCATCCAGCCGGAAGTGGAAATCATCAACAAACGCTATCCGAAACAGGAACAGGCGATGGATAAACAACGCGCGGTCATGGCGTTGTATAAGAAAGCCGGCGTCAGCCCGATGGCGGGTTGCATCCCGATGCTGTTCCAGTTCCCGATTCTCATCGCGATGTTCCGCTTCTTCCCGGCCTCCATCGAGTTGCGGCAACAGCCGTTCCTTTGGGCCGACGACCTGTCGAGCTACGATTCGGTGCTGAACCTGCCGTTCAACATTCCGTTCTACGGTGACCACGTGAGCCTGTTCGCCCTGCTCATGGCCATCACCAACCTGCTTTACACGCGCATGACGATGAAACAGAACGCTTCGTCCAACAGTATGCCGGGCATGAAATTCATGATGTACGCGATGCCCATCATGTTCCTCGGCCTGTTGAACAGCTATTCGTCGGCCTTGAACTATTACTACTGTATCTCCACCTTGTTCACGTTCCTGCAAATGTGGATGATCCGTCGTTTCATCGACGACAAAAAAGTCTTGGCGCAGCTTCAGGAGAACAAGAAGAAACCCGTCAAGAAATCCAAATTCCAGGCCCGTTTGGAACAGATGGCCAAACAGCAACAGGAACTCATGCGTCAGCAACAACAGCAAAAACGTCGTTAACAACCTTAAAAAACTATATCTGCTATGGGAAGAGCATTTGAATACCGCAAAGCCAGAAAATTCAAACGTTGGGGCAATATGGCCCGCACGTTCACGCGTTTGGGCAAGGAAATCACGATAGCGGCCAAGGCCGGTTCCGACCCCGCGACCAACCCGCGTCTGAGGGCCATCATCCAGACGGCCAAGTCGGAAAATATGCCGAAAGACAACATCGAACGCGCCATCAAACGCGCCACCGAAAAAGACCAGAAGGACTACAAGGAGGTGGTTTACGAAGGCTATGGCCCGCACGGCATCGGCATCCTCATCGAGACCGCGACCGACAACACGACGCGTACCGTGGCCAACCTCCGCTCCTACTTCAACAAATTGGGCGGCAACCTCGGCGTGAGCGGCTGCCTTTCGTTCATGTTCGAACACAAATGCGTGTTCAAAATCAAGCCGCAGGGCGAAGTGAACCTGGACGACCTGGAACTGGAACTCATCGACTACGGCGTGGAAGACGTCTTCCCCGACGAGGAAACGGGCACGATTATGGTTTACGCGCCGTTCGAATCCTACGGTGAAATCCAGAAATACATCGAGGAAAACAATTTCGAACTCGTGAGCGGCGGTTTCGAACGGATTCCGACCGACACCAAGGAATTGTCGGAAGCTGAACAGGAAGAAGTGCAGAAACTCATCGACCGCATCGAAGAGGACGACGACGTGCAGAACGTATATACCAATATGCGATAAGTTAAGTTATGGATATTCAGGCTATCAAGCAACGTTTCGGGATTATCGGCCATTCGCCGCTGTTGTTGCGCGCGCTGGACATCGCGGTTCAGGTGGCGCCGACGGAATTGAGCGTGTTGGTGTTGGGGGAAAGCGGCTCGGGCAAGGAGTTCTTTCCCAAAATCATCCACGAGTTGAGCGCCCGCAAACATAGCAACTACGTAGCCATCAACTGCGGCGCCATCCCGGAAGGCACGATCGACTCGGAGCTGTTCGGGCACGAGAAAGGCGCGTTTACCGATGCGCGGGAGGCCCGCAAGGGTTATTTCGAGGAAGCGAACGGCGGCACCGTATTCCTGGACGAGGTGGCCGAGTTGCCGCTCTCCACGCAGGTGCGCCTGTTGCGCGTATTGGAGACCGGCGAATTCCTGAAGGTGGGTTCCTCCAAACCGCAGAAAACGAATGTCCGCATCGTGGCCGCCACGAACGTCAATATTCCGGAGGCCATTCAGAAAGGCAAGTTCCGCGAGGATTTGTATTATCGTCTGAACGCGATTACGATTCAGGTGCCGGCCCTGCACGACCGCCCCGAAGACATCCCGCTGCTGTTCCGCAAATTCTCGTCCGACACGAGCGAGAAATACCGGATTCCGCCTTTGGAACTGAGCGCGGAGGCGCGCGACCTGCTGACGGCCTACCGTTGGCCGGGCAACGTGCGCGAGCTGAAGAACATTACCGAACAGCTGACGATTATCGAGAAAGACCGGCTGTTGAGCGCGGAGGCCCTGCAACGCGCCCTGCCGGACGAGGCGCGGCATTCGCTCCTGCCCGTGTTGCAGACACGGCCCGACCAGAGCGGCATGACGGAGCGCGAAATCCTGTATTCGGTGCTGTTCGATATGCAGAAAGACATCCATGAACTCAAACGCTTCATGGCGCAGGAACTGAACCGCAAGGAAGAACCGCACCTGAATACCGCCTACACGATTCTGCCGGCCGAACACGGCCAGGGCGGCCTCACCCCCTACCCGACGGCGGCGGAACCCAAGCCCGGGCGGGAGACCCGGACGGTGTCGGACGTGATTTCGGACGTGGATCTCGGTACGCTGGAGCCCGTGGAGGAAGATCTGAGCCTGGGCAAGCGGGAGCAGGCGCTCATCGAGCAGGCCTTGAAGAAACACGCGGGCAACCGCCGCAAGGCCGCCGAGGAGTTGGGCATTTCGGAGCGCACGATTTACCGTAAAATCAAAGAATACAGCTTACTCAAATAATGCAGACGCAGTCGGTCATAGGGCGGTTCTACCGTTTGGGCGGTATCATGCTCGGGTTGGCGTTCCTCCTGGGCGGCTGCGGCATCTATTCGTTTACGGGGGCCTCCATCCCGCCCGAAGCCAAGACCATCAACATCGGCTATTTCAAGAACAAGGCGCCCACCGTCCAGCCGACGCTGAGTACGGTGTTTTCGGACAAATTACAGGAATACTTCGTGTCGCAGAGCAACCTGACGCAAGTCTATAGCGGCGTGGCCGACATTACGCTTACGGGCGAAATCTCGCAGTACAACATCGCGCCCATCGCGTTGCAGAGCAACGACCAGGCCGCCAAAAACCGCCTGACCATCGGCGTGCGCGTGCGTTACGTAAGCCGTTTCGACCCCAAGAGCAACTTCGAGCAGACGTTTACGCGCTACGAAGACTGGGATGCCAAAATCAACCTGAATGAAGTGGAAGACGGGCTGATTGAAACGATTTCAACCCAACTCGTCGAAGATATCTATCAACGGGCGTTCGTCAACTGGTAAACTGTCAACCGGCGATTTCCCGCGCCAACGCGCGTTCATCCACCCCGTCGAAATTCCCCGACGTCATCCACAACAGATTCGTACCCTGCCACGCACGGCTTTTCAAATCGGCCGTGAGGGCGGCGCTGTCGTGATAGACTTGCAAATCCGCGCGGCCGAAGCCCTCGAACACCATGTCGTCGGTAATGGGCGGCAGTTTCTTATGCGCGATGGCGTGCGGGTTGTAATAGACGACCGCCACGTCGGCCTTGTCCATACAGCCCTTGTAGTGCGAAAGGAACTCGCGGCTCAGGCTGCTGAACGTATGCAATTCCATGCAGGCCACGAGCTGACGTTCCGGAAACTGTTCCTTGACGGCCTGTATCGTGGCTTCCAATTTGGAGGGCGAATGCGCGAAATCCTTGAACACGGTCGTGCCCTGCCCGTCCGCGATGCGTTCCAGACGGCGGGACGCCCCCTTGAAACCGGCGATCAGCCGCACGAAATCGGCTTCGGCCACGCCCAAGGCCATGCAGACCGCCTTGGCCGCCTCTATGTTCTGCAGGTTGTGGCGGCCGAACACCTGCAAGGGCGTACCGTGCCAATACGTGATGCCGTTGTCGATGCGGTAGTCGGGCACGCCGTAGGCCACGGCCCCGGCGTCTTTCCGTTCGGCCGCGAACCGTTCCCCGATGCGTTTCACCTCCGGGTCACCCGCATAATAGATGAGTTTCCCGCCCTGCTCCACGCTGCGCGCGAAGATGTCGAACTGTTCGGTATAGATGTCGAAGGTCGGGAAAACGTTGATATGATCCCAGGCGATGCCGTTGATGACGGCGATATGCGGATGATAGAGATGGAATTTGGGACGGCGGTCGATGGGTGAAGTCAGGTATTCGTCGCCTTCGATGACCATGACGGGGGCCGTCGGGTCGAGCCGCACCATGACGTCGAAGCCCGCCAGCGGCGCGCCCACCATATAGTTGCAGTTCATGCCCACGCCTTTGAGCACGTGCAGGATCATGGCCGTAACCGTCGTCTTGCCGTGGCTGCCGCCGATAACCACGCGCGTCTGCCGGCGCGACTGTTCGTACAGATATTCGGGATAGGAATAGATTTTAAGGCCGAGCGCCTTGGCCTGCAACAGTTCCGGGTTGTCTTCCCGCGCGTGCATCCCGAGGATGACGGCTTCCAGACCGCGGTCTATCTTTTCCGGAAACCAACCGGCTTGCGCCGGCAACAGACCGTATTGCGCCAAACGGCTTTTGGCCGGATCGAAAATCTCATCGTCCGAACCGCTGACCGTATAGCCGCTCAGATGCAGCGCGATGGCCAAATTGTGCATCGCGCTGCCGCCGATGGCGATAAAATGTATTCTTCCCATAACGTTGATATTCGCTTAACGGGCCTTGCGTTCCAGCACTTTTTCCGCCTTTTCGACGATGCCGGCCGCGTTCAGACCGTAGAAATCCATCAATTCCATCGGCTTGCCGCTCTGACCGAATTGGTCGTCCATGCCCACCATTTCCATGGGCGTGGGCACCGTGCGGCACAGGAACTGCGCGATGGCGTCGCCGAGGCCACCGTTGAACTGGTGTTCCTCGCAGCTGACGATGCAACCCGTCTTGAGAACGGATTTCAGGATGCAGGGCGTATCCAGCGGCTTGAGCGTCGAAACGCAGATGACTTCGGCTTTGACGCCCCTTTCGGCCAGGATTTCGGCGGCTTCCAAAGCCGGCCATACGAGGTGGCCGATGGCGGCCAGCGTCACGTCCGCACCTTCGAGCAGCACGTCGGCCTTGCCGATTTCAAACGGCTTGTTCGGGTCGGTGAAGTTAGGCACTTCCGGACGGCCGCAACGCAGATAGACGGGGCCGTTGTGCTCGGCGACGGCCAACGTGGCCTGATAGGCCTGGTTGTAGTCGCAAGGATGAATCACGGTCATGTTCGGCATCATGCGCATCATGCCCATGTCTTCCAAGGCCTGGTGCGTCGCGCCGTCCTCGCCCACGCTGACTCCCGCGTGCGGCGCGTAAATCTTGACGTTTTGGTTGGAATAGGCCACCGACTGACGGATTTGGTCATAGACGCGGCCCGTCGCGAATTCGGCGAACGTCCCCGTGAACGGAATCTTGCCGCACAAGGCCAGACCGGCCGCCATCGAAATCATATTGGCTTCGGCGATGCCCACCTGAATGAAACGTTCGGGGAACGCCTTGGCGAAAGCGTCCATCTTGACCGAACCTTTGAGGTCGGCCGCCAACGCCACGACTTCGGGATGACGTTTACCGGCTTCCAACAGCCCGGCTCCGAAACCGGAGCGCGTATCTTTCTTTTCTTTAAACTGATAGGGATTCATATCGTTTTGTGTTTTTATACGTTATTATAAAGTGATTTTGGTCGTGGCGCCGGCCTCGATCGTAAACTCCTTGTCACGCGTGGCCGTCGTCCGCAGGTTGTATTTGGGGCGGTTCACGACGCGATACCGGCCCGGTTGCAGGTAGAGCGTCTCCATACGGGAAGTTTCGCCGAAGACGTGTATCAGTTGTTCCCTGCCGGTGCCGGCCTTGTCGGGCATCTGATACAGCGATGCGCAACCGTCGCCCTGGCGGCTCAACGCCAGGATGCCCGGCATCGGCAAATCGACGGTCGTGGTCTGACGCGGGCGGATTTCCACGTCGCGCACGATCATGCGCGGCAACGACAGGATTTCGATGTCGTAGCGACCGCTCCGGTATTTCTCGAGGTCGTTGACATACTGCACGTGCAACGTCTGCGCCGAATCCTTCTGCCGGACGATGCACGCGAGGCTCTTGGCCATATTCGTGCGCGAACCCGTCATGCGGATTTGCAGACGGCCCTGGGGCGCGTCCAAGCCGATGATGTTGTGCGTGCCGGTTTTCAGCGTGATGCTGTCCAAACGGCTCTCCGGCCGCGTGTGCACGACGAGGTCATAGACACGCAGGGGATCCAGCGTCAGCGTGTCGGGCAAACCGCGGTAGTTGATCGTATGCACGTAGTTGTACACGACCTGCCCCGATACATGGTCGTAGAACGTCATGTTCACGTCGGTTTCGGTCGGTTCGCCGTTTTCGTCCAACAGGTTGACCTGGGCCGACGTATGGTCGAGCGCGTGCGAAATCACGACTTCGAACGCCCGTCCGAAATCCTCCTCCTTGGAGGCGTCGTAATACTCGCCCACACATTGGAAACTCGTCGAGAAGTTGTCGCCGATGCCGATGATGAACGGTTTGAGCGAAATGCCCTTCGTTTGCAGATAGGCCGAAGCCGCGCAGGGGTCGCCGTCGCATTCCTCGATACCGTCGGTAATGAGGATAATGAGGTTGCGGCAGTTGTCACAGGGCGGGAAGTCGTTGGCGGCCTGCTCCAGCGCATACGCGATGGGCGTGGCGCCCTTCGGCTTCAACATCCGGATGCTGTGGATGATTTTGGCCACGTTGTTGGGCTCGAACGGCACTTCCAAACGCGTGTCGTGGCAGTCCAAGGGCGGATATTGGCTCTGATGGCCATAGACGCGCAAGGCCATCTGCAGGTTGGGCGTACCTTGCAGGCTGTCCAGAATGTTCATGAGCAGCCGCTTGGAAATCGCCATCTTCGTATCGCTCTGCCAACGCGCGTTCATCGAATTGGACGCGTCGTAAATCAACAGCACGCGGTTCGTCGTCTGCGCCCGTCCCCCCGCGGGAAGACAGACCAAACAGGCCGCCACGACCATCGCCGACAGGCAAAAGCCCCGCCATCCGCTATGTAGGCTTCTCTTCTTCACGCTTTTAATAGTCACCCAAGGTTACCGGCAACTGCGCCAAGGCGGCGGCCGCCTGTTCGTCGTTGGGCGCCGTGCCGTGCCATTTGTTGTCGTTGACCATGAAATCCACGCCGTGGCCCATTTCGGTCTTCATGAGAATCATGACGGGTTTGCCCTGACCGCAGAGCCCCTTGGCCCGGTTCAGCGTTTTTTCTATCTCGGCCACGTCGTGTCCGTTCATTTCCAGCACCGTCCAGTTGAACGATTCGAATTTGGCGCGCAGGTCGCCCAAATCCAGCACCGCCTTCGTGGAACCGTCTATCTGCAGGCCGTTGTAGTCGATCGTCGCAATGAGGTTATCCACGCCCTTGGCGCCCGCGAACATCGCGGCTTCCCAAATCTGTCCTTCGCCCAATTCGCCGTCGCCGTGCAACGTATAGACGATACCGGCGTCCCCGTCCATCTTCTTGGCCAAGGCCGCGCCCACGGCGTTCGAAAGGCCCTGTCCGAGCGAACCGGACGCCATGCGGATGCCCGGCAGATGGTGCTGCGTGCTCGGGTGCCCTTGCAGACGCGTATGGAGTTTGCGGAACGTGCCCAATTCCTCGATCGGGAAATAGCCGCAGCGCGCCAGCGTACTGTACAGCACCGGCGAGATATGCCCGTTGGAAAGGAAGAAGAGATCCTCCCCTTTGCCGTCCATGCGGAAAGCCTGCGGGTTATGCCGCATTACATTAAAATACAGCACCGTAAAATAATCGGCGCAGCCCAAAGAGCCACCCGTGTGGCCGGATTTGGCGCCATGGATCATGCGGATGACATCCCGCCGAATCTGGCAGGCGGTCGCATTCAATTCAGTGGTATTAAGCATCTTAACAGAGATTTTTAACAACTTACAAATATAGTACAATTATGGCCATTTGCCAAATCTGCTTTTTTTTGTAATTTTACCTCTCCGAATAGGAAAAACACATGATTTTAATCGAACGCATACGGGATTTCCTTTGGCGTTACGCCACGACGGACTTGCAGAAAGCGCCCCGCCGGAGCCGCGGCCTGAAACTGACCGAAGCCAAGACGCTGGTGCTCTACGGCGTGTATGAGACGCCGGATCAGTTCCGTACGTTCAATGCGTTTGCGGCCGAACTCGAACGGAAAGGCCTCAAGGTCTACCGTTTCGTCTATTGGCCAAGCGCCCTGGAAGCCACCGTGGCCACCGACGAAGCCAAACGGCTCTTCGTCATCACGCCGCAAGACCTGGCGTTCGACCGTTGCCCCAAGGCCCTTTTCCGGCAGCGTCTCGCCGAAGCCACCGAACAGTCGTTCCATCTGCTGCTTGACACGTCCGAACGTTTCCACTATGTGGACGCTTACATGGCCAGTCTGTTGCCGGCGCAGTTCAAGGTGGCCTTCGTCAAGGAGATGCCGCTCAAACAGTCGCCCTACGACCTGATGCTCAAACCGACGGAGGGTCAGGATTTGCGCGGACGGTTGGATTTGCTATTACATTATCTCGACAATTTCTGATATACCGCTTTTTATGGAACCGACCGCCTCTTTATCCGGCGTGGGCACCGCCCTGATTACCCCTTTCGACCGCAACGGCCACATTGACTTCAAGGCCTTGGAACGCGTCGTCGCCTATATCACCGAACGCCGGACCGATTTCATCGTCGTATTGGGTACGACGGGCGAATCGCCGACCCTGTCGGCCGCCGAGAAACAAGACCTCTGCCAGGCCGTCGTGGCCTTGAACGGAGGCCGGCTGCCGCTCGTCCTGGGCGTAGGCGGCAACGATACGGCCGCCGTGGCCGCCCGATGCGCCGCCCTGCCCGAAGGCTTCGACTACGTGCTGTCGGTGGCCCCCTACTATAACAAACCGGGTCAGGCCGGCCTGTTCGCGCACTATCAAACCGTGGCGGCGGCCTCGCCCAAGCCGGTCATCGTCTATAACATCCCCTCGCGCACGGGCGTCAACGTGGAGACGGAAACGCTGCTCCGCCTCTCCAACGAGGTAAAGGGCATCGCGGGCGTCAAGGAAGCTTCCGGCAACCTGCGCCAAATCGACGACCTGCTGGCACGGCGGCCGAAAGGCTTCGCCGTCCTCTCCGGCGACGACGCGCTCACGTTCCCCCTGCTCTGTCTCGGCGGCGACGGCGTCATCAGCACGTCGGCCAATTTCATGCCCGACGTCTTCAAACAGATGGTCGAAGCCGTGCGCCAAGGCCGTTTGGAGGAGGCGCGCGCCTGCCATTTCAAGGCCCTGCCGCTTATCCGGCTGTTCTTTGAAGAAGGCAATCCGGTGGGCATCAAGGCCGCGTTGCACCACATCGGCCTGTGCGAAAACATCCTGCGCCTGCCGCTCGTCGAAGCCTCGGCGGATCTGTCGCGGCGCATCGCATCCGCCGTCCGTCCCGCCTAAGCGGTATCCCCTACGAGCAGACACCAATAAAAAACCTCCCGTCCTTCGGATTGTCCTTGGAACGGGAGGTTTTTGTTTCCGGCGCGATGCGCCGCGGCGCCGGCGTTTAGGCCGTCATGGACTTGATGCCCATCTTGGCGTATTCGCCGCTGTCCAACTTCGCCTTGACCGTGTTGAACACCTTGAGCGTATATTCCACGTCTTCCATCGTGTGGACGGCGGTGGGGATGATACGCAAGATAATCATACCCTTCGGGATAACCGGATAGGTAACGATGGAGCAGAATATGTTATATACTTCGCGTACGTCGTAGGTCAACTGCGTGGCTTCGGCTACGCTGCCGTTGAGGAATACCGGGGTAACGCAGGTGTTGGTTTTGCCGATATTGAAACCGCCGTCGCGGAAGCCGTTCTGAATGGCGTGTACAATCTCCCAGAGATGTTCGCGCAATTCGGGATGATCCTTCATCATCTGCAAACGCTTCTGCGCCCCGATAACCAAAGGCATCGGCAGGCTCTTGGCGTAAATCTGACTGCGCATATTGAAACGCAGGTAGCGGATGATTTCCTTTTTACCCGCCACAAAGCCGCCAATCAAGGCGAAACTCTTGGCGAAGGTACCGATATGGAGGTCGATGGCTTCTTCGC
>CAMWIS010000028.1 GCA_947174375.1 uncultured Bacteroidales bacterium | reverse complement strand
GCCCCCAAACCGGCTCCGGCTTCTGAACCCGAAGAAGAAAAGCCCGTGGCTCCGGCGCAACCCGCCGCGCCCGAAACCCCGGAGGCGCCCGTTTCTCAGCCTGTTCAGCCCGAACAGCCGGCCGAACCGGCGCAGCCCGAACAACCGGAGGCGGAATAAACCGCGCCTACCTTTATTATATAGAACGAAATAAGTATCGACGCTTATATGGAACAGCAACAGGAGAAAGAGGCTTGGTTCTCGGCCAAGAATCTGAAATTGATAACGACGCCTTTGGGCGGCAACAATCCCATCACCGTGCAGGTGTTGGGCATCTGTTCGGCATTGGCCGTTACCGTGAAATTGCAGCCGGCTTTGGTCATGGCCATTTCCGTAACGGTGGTGACGGCGTTTTCCAACCTGATTATCTCGCTTTTGCGAAATACGATTCCGCCCCGCATCCGCATCATCGTGCAGTTGACGGTTATCGCGGCCCTCGTGATTTTGGTCGATCAGGTGCTGAAAGCCTTCCTGTATGACGTCAGCAAACAGCTTTCGGTCTATGTCAGCCTCATCATCACGAACTGCATCGTCATGGGACGCCTCGAAGCCTTCGCGATGGCCAATAAACCGTGGCCCTCGTTCCTCGACGGCGTGGGCAACGGCGTGGGCTACGGCCTCATCCTCGTGCTCATCGCCTTCTTCCGCGAACTGTTCGGCTCGGGCACGCTGTTCGGCTATCAGGTCATCCCGCAGGGTTTGTACGAAGTCGGCTATGCCAACAACGGCCTGTTTATCCTGCCGCCCATGGCGCTGATTCTCGTGGGCGTGTTCATCTGGATTCAGCGTTCCAGAAATAAAGAGTTGATAGAGAAAAACTAAGCGATTTCTGCAATTATGGAAAACCTACTCAATATATTCGTCCGGTCGATTTTCGTCGACAACATGATTTTCGCCTATTTTTTGGGGATGTGCTCCTATCTGGCCGTCTCCAAAAACGTGAAAACCGCTTTCGGCTTAGGCGTCTCGGTCGTATTCGTCATGCTGATTACGGTGCCGCTGAACTACCTGATGAACCGTTATCTGTTGGAGGCGGGCGCGCTGTCGTGGTTGAGCCCGGCTTTGGCCGACGTGGATTTGAGCTTCCTGACGCTCATCATGTTCATCGCCACCATCGCGTGCATCGTGCAACTGTTGGAGATGGTCATCGAAAAGGTGTCGCCGTCCCTGTACGCCTCGTTGGGGATTTTCCTGCCGTTGATCGCCGTGAACTGCGCCATTTTGGGCGGTTCGCTGTTCATGCAGCAGCGGGAATACGCGAGCCTGGCCGAAGCTTCGGTCTTTGCGTTGGGTTCGGGCCTGGGGTGGTGGCTGGCCATCGTCGGCATCGCGGCCATCCGTGAGAAATTGAAATATTCGCACATTCCGGCGCCGCTCAAAGGCCTCGGCATCGCGTTCATCGTAACGGGGCTCATGGGCATTTCGTTTATGTGCTTCCTTGGAATCAAGTTATAGTGGATTAAAAAGAAAAAACAGATATGTCGTCAAGCATTGTCATATTGACTGCCGTCGCCGTCTTTCTGATCGTCATCCTGCTGTTGGTCAGTTTGCTGCTCTATGCCCGCAAACGTTTGGTGCCGCAGGGTAAGGTGCATCTCGAAATCAACGGCGAAAAGGATTTGGAAGTGGAAATGGGCAACTCGTTGCTATCGACTTTGGCCACGCAGAAAATTTTTCTGCCCTCGGCCTGCGGTGGCAAGGGCAGTTGCGGTCTGTGCCGCGTGCGCGTGCCGGAAGGCGGGGGCAGCATCCTGCCGTCCGAGCAGGGCTTCTTTACGCGCAAGGAGCAGGCCGACCATTGGCGTTTGGCCTGTCAGGTCAAGGTGCGCAACGATTTGAAGATACAGGTACCGGCGGCCATTTTCGGTATCCGCAAATGGGAATGCGAAGTGGTCAGCAGCCGCAATGTGGCTACGTTCATCCGGGAATTCATCGTCAAGCTGCCCGAGGGCGAGAAACTGAATTTCCGCTCCGGCGGCTATATCCAAATCGACGTGCCGGCCTGCACGGTGGACTACAAGGACATCGAAGTGGCCGAACCCTATAAGAGCGAATGGGAACGCATGAAGATGTTCGATTTGACGATGAAGAACCCCGAGCCTTGCTTCCGTGCCTATTCGATGGCCAACCATCCGGCCGAGGGCGACCGCATCATGCTCAACGTCCGTATCGCCACGCCGCCTTTCGACCGCAAGACCGGGCAGTGGCAGAAATTCAATCCGGGCGTTTGCTCCTCTTATGTCTATTCGCTCAAACCGGGCGACAAGATTACGATTTCGGGCCCTTACGGCGAATTCTTCGTACAGGACACGCAGCGCGAAATGATGTTTATCGGCGGTGGCGCCGGTATGGCGCCGATGCGTTCGCATATCTTCGACCAGTTCAAGACCAAGCACACCAACCGCAAGACCACGTTCTGGTACGGCGGCCGTTCGGTCAAGGAACTGTTTTATATGGAGGATTTCGAGGAAATCCAGCGCGAGAACCCGAATTTCAGTTTCCACGTCGCGTTGTCGGACCCGCAGCCGGGCGACAACTGGACGGGGCCGACGGGTTTCATCCATCAGGTCATCTACGACCAATACCTGAAGAACCATCCCGAACCCGACGAAATCGAATACTACCTCTGCGGGCCTCCCGCCATGACGGACGCCGTGGTCAAGATGCTCGACGGTTTGGGCGTGCCGCCTGAAATGATCCGTTTCGATAATTTCGGCGCGTAAGCCATCCACCTTTAAAAACAGGACAGATGAACGATACTTTGGTCATAATCCCGACGTATAACGAGAAGGAGAATATCGAGAAAATCATCCGCAAGGTCTTTTCCTTGCCCAAAGCCTTCGATATCCTCGTGGTGGAGGACAATTCCCCCGACGGTACGGCGGACATCGTGCGGCGGCTCATGGCCGAGTTTCCGGAACGTCTGTTCATGGAGGAACGCAAGGGCAAGTTAGGCTTGGGAACGGCCTATATCCACGGTTTCAAATGGGCGTTGCAGCGGCATTACGGTTATGTGGTGGAGATGGACGCCGATTTCTCGCATAATCCCGACGATTTGCAACGCCTGTATAAGTCCTGTGCCGAAGAGGGCGCCGATTTGACCATCGGTTCGCGCTATGTGAACCATGTGGTCAATGTCGTGAACTGGCCCATCGGCCGCGTGCTCATGTCGTATTACGCTTCGGCCTATGTCCGTTTCGTGACGGGCATGAAAATCGGCGACGCCACGGCCGGCTTCGTCTGCTACCGCCGCAGCCTGTTGGAGGCGATGGATTTGGACGACATCCGTTTTGTGGGCTACGCGTTCCAGATAGAAATGAAATACACGGCCTACCGTTTGGGCTACGACGTGCGGGAAGTGTCGATTGTCTTTACCGACCGGCGGGAGGGCACGTCCAAGATGAGCAAAAAGATTTTCAAAGAGGCGTTTTTCGGCGTCATCTCGTTGCGTTTCCGCAAGTTCAAGGGCATCCGGAAGCAAAAGGCTTAGAGACCGTTCGGCATGAACATCGCGGTCAATACCCGGCTCCTGTTGGCCGGCCGTCTGGAAGGCATCGGTTGGTTCACGCATGAAATATTGCGCCGTTGGGTGGGTGCGCATCCGGAGCATACGTTTTATTTCCTGTTCGACCGAAAGCCCGATCCCGCTTTTATTTTCGCCGACAACGTGCGTCCGGTCGTCCTGTTTCCGCCCACACGGCATCCGTGGCTTTGGTATTGGTTTTTCGAATGGAGCGTGCCGCGTTTCCTCAAACGGCACGCGGTGGATTTGTTCGTCTCCACCGACGGGTGGATGCCGTTGCACGCCACGGATGCCGACGGGCGGCCGATTCCCTGCGTGGACGTTATACACGATGTGAGTTTTGAACACGATGCGGCCTATGTCAAGCGCGTGCACGGCCGCTATTACCGCCGCTTCTTCCCGTTGTTCGCGCGGCGGGCGGATTTGCTGTTCACGGTGTCGGATTTCAGCCGCCGGGACATCGCCGCCCGTTACGGCGTGCCGGCCGGGCGTATCGAAGTCGTCTATAACGCCGCCGTGGCGGCCTATCATCCGGTGCCGGCGGCGGAGCAAGCCGCCGTTCGGGCCACGCTGACCGGCGGTTGCCCGTACTTTATTTATGTCGGCTCCATCCACAAGCGCAAGAATGTGTGGCGGATGTTGCAGGCGTTCGACCGTTTCAAGGCCGAAACGGGCTTGCCGCACCGGTTCGTGTTGGTCGGCACGCCGATGTGGCGCGACCGCCGTATGGAGAAGGCCTACGCCGCGTTGGTTCACGCCAACGATATCGTTTGGGCGGGCCGTGTGGAGCCGGATACGTTGAACGCTTGGGTGGCGGCGGCCGAGGCCATGGTTTACGTGTCGGAGTTCGAGGGCTTCGGCATCCCGATTGTGGAGGCGTTTGCGGCCGAAACGGCCGTGATTACGTCGGAGGTGACGTCGATGCCGGAAGTGGGCGGCGACGCGGCCTGTTATGTCAACCCATACGATGTGGATTCGATTGGCGCGGGCATGGCGCGGGTGGCTTGCGACGCGGCCTATCGGGCGGAATTGATTGCGCGCGGCCGGCTGCAACGCACCAAGTTCTCCTGGGATGAGAGCGCGCGCCGTTTTGACGAAGCCATCGCGCGGTGGATGGCGGCCAAGCGTTGAGTGGCCTTTGCAACCGGGTTGCATCTTGGATGAGATTATTATTGCTATAATTGCAGAAGGATTTGGCGGCGGGATAACGCGATAGCAGCGCGTACCGCGGCATAAGACAATATATTATGGAACAGAAAACGGTATTTCCGCTGACCGGCCTGCATTGCGCCGGTTGCGCCCAGCGGGTGGAGAAGATGGCGGTGGCCTATCCGGGTGTCGCGGGGGCTCAGGTCAATTTCGCCGACAGCACGATCAGCCTGACCTATGAGGCCGACGATATGGATTTGGCCGCGTTTCAGAAAGCGGTGGCCGACATGGGCTATACGTTGATATTGGCCACGACCGACCCGTTCAAGGAACAGGCCGAGCAACAACGGAAAGCTTACCGCCGTTTGCAGAAACGGGTGGTGGGCGCTTGGGCCTTGGCCATCCCGTTGATGGTGCTCGGCATGAGCCACGGCTGGGACTTCCCCGGCAAGGGCTGGATGATGATGGTGCTGTCGCTGGCGGTCATGCTGCTGTTCGGCCGCGATTATTATATCCGGGCCTGGAAGCAGGCGCGGCGGCTTTCGGCCGACATGGATACGCTCGTGGCCTTGAGTACGGCGGTCTCGTTCCTGTTCAGCCTGTTCAATACGGTCTATCCCGATTTCTGGATAAGCCGCGGCTTGCATCCGCATCTGTATTACGAGGCTTCCGGCACGATCATCGCGTTCGTCCTGTTGGGCAAGTTCTTGGAGGAACGGGCCAAGCAGGGCACTTCGGCGGCTTTGAAAGGCCTGGTGGCCTTGCAGGCGAAAGAGGCCATGGCGCTCAGGAACGGCAACTTCGAGCCGGTCGATATCGTGCTGTTGCGGCCGGGCGATACGGTGTTGATACGGCCGGGCGAGAAAGTGCCGGTCGATGGCCGCGTGACGGAAGGCCAGTCGTTTGTGGATGAAAGCACGATGACGGGCGAGCCGGTACCGGTTCGGCGGCAGGCCGGCGACAAGGTGCTCTCCGGCACGCTGAACGGCGACGGCACGTTGCAGGTGGAGGTAACGGCTTCGGGCGAAGCCACGTACCTGTCGGCCATGATCCGCAAGGTGCGCGAGGCCCAGGGCAGCAAGGCCCCGATCCAGCGCACGGCCGACAGGGTGGCCGGCATCTTTGTGCCGACGGTCATGGGCTTGTCGTTGTTGACGTTTGTGGTTTGGATGGCGATAGGCGGCACGGCGCGTTTCGCCGAGGCCCTGAACGCCATGGTGTCGGTGCTGGTCATCGCGTGCCCCTGTGCGTTGGGCTTGGCTACGCCCACCGCGCTCATGGTGGGCATCGGCAAGGCGGCCGAACGGCACGTGCTCATCAAGGACGCCGCCGCGCTGGAGCAGTTGTGCCGTGTGGATACGGTGGTGCTGGACAAGACGGGCACGCTGACCGAAGGCAAGCCCGGTGTACAGGCGGTTTGGTTCGGCCCGTCGGTGGAGCGGGCGCGGCTGTTGGCCTTGCTCAAGGTCGCCGAAATGCGGAGCACGCATCCGGTGGCGCGGGCGGTGACGGCTTGGATAGACGCCCAGGTGGCGGCCGGGGCGGAAACCGTGGCCGAACTGCCGGAGATATCGGATTATACGAATGTGGCGGGCAAAGGCCTGCAGTTCTCGGCCGCCGGCGAGACCTACTGGCTGGGCAGCCGCGCCTATGCGCGGGCGCAACAGACCGATGCCGCCGCGACCGACGCCCTGTTGACGCCTTGGGAGGCGCAGGGCCATACGTTGGCCGTCTTGGGACGCGGTAACGAACTATTGGCGGCCATGGCCGTGGCCGACCGCTTGCAGGACGAAGCCCCGGCCGCCGTGGCGGGCTTGCAGGCCGCCGGCATAGACGTCTGCATCCTGAGCGGCGACCATCAGGCCTCCGTGGCCCGCGTGGCCGACCGTCTCGGCATCACGCATTACAAAAGCGGCCTGTTGCCTGACGACAAGGCGAAATATATACAGGAGTTGCAGCGGGCCGGCCACAAGGTCGCGATGGTGGGCGACGGCGTCAACGACAGCCAGGCTTTGGCCGTGGCCGACGTCAGCGTGGCGATGGGAGAGGGGACGGACGTGGCCATGCAGGTGGCGATGGTGACGCTCTTGCAGAACCGCCTCGCGCTCTTGCCGCGCGTCATCGACTGGTCGGGCAAGACGATGCGGAGCGTGAAACAGAATCTGTTTTGGGCGTTCATCTATAACGTCATCGCCATTCCGGTGGCGGCCGGCGTCCTCTATCCGTTTACGGGCTTCTTGCTGAACCCGATGTTGGCGAGCGCCGCCATGGCGTTCAGTTCGGTGTCGGTGGTGGGCAACAGCCTGCGGCTGAAGTTCAAGAAATGGGAGGCTTAACGCGCGACGCTAAGCTTCGGCTTGGCGCCGCTTTTCGGTGCGCCCCGCGATGAACACGCTTAATTCGTAGAGCAACAGAATGGGCAGGGACGTGAGCGCCAGCGTGAACACGTCGGTCGTCGGGGTCACGATGGCCGCCAGCGTCACGATGGCGACATAGGCGTGGCGGCGGTATTTCCGCAGCAGCTGCCGGTTGACGATACCCAGATAGGCCAGGAGCCAAACGAGAATCGGCAGTTCGAACAACAGCCCCATGAGCAGCGCGAGCGTCATGAACGTGCCGAGATAGGAATCGAGCGTGATGAACGGCAAAACGCTGTCGCTCACGCGATAGGCGAATAAAAAGCGGTAGGCGAACGGGAACAGGATGAAATAGGCGACGGCGAGCCCCGCTAAAAAGAGCAGATAGGAGGCGGCGAACACGCGGCCGACGGCTTTTTTCTCTTTCGGATAGAGGGCGGGTTTGAGGAAACCGAAACCCAAATAAAGCCAATAGGGCAGGCAAATCAACAAGGCCGCGGAAAAGGCCGCCTTGATGTGGGCCGAAAACTGGGAGGTCAGCTGCGTGCTGATCATCGGCAGGGCTTCCGCCGTATCGGCCATCTGACGCGGCCGGAGCAGGAAATCGAACAGCCAGTCCTTAAAGCAAAAGGCCGCGATGCTGACGATGCCCAAGGCGGCCAAGGCTTTGAACAGCACTTTACGCAGTTCGTCCAGATGATCCCAGAACGAAACGTTCGTCGGTTCAGCCATGGCTTATTGACCGCTTAGGCTTCCGTTTTATCGGACGCTTCTTTCTTCTCTTGCTTGTCGGACTCCGTCTCCGTGCCGTTCATGCCTTCCTTGAAACTCTTGATGCCTTTGCCGAGGCCTTTCATGAGTTCGGGAATCTTGCGGCCACCGAACAGCAACAGCACGATGATGGCGATAATCAGAATCTCCTGACCGCCTAAACCCATAAACAGGGGAGTCAATAATAAATTCATCTTGTAAGAAGTAAGGATTAGACCGCAAAGATAAATAGAAAATTTCAAAAAACAGACGTATATTTGCAGGTCGTCGCAAAGATGACGGATGGCTGTTTTGATTTGAAAAACAAGGAATTTATAAAGCTATGTTGATAGAGACAATTGACAATCAGCTTAATAAAAAGAAGTTTCAACGCCGTCACGCGGGCAAGGTCGTTATGGTTTCCGGCGCGTCGTCGGGCATCGGCAAGGCGTTGGCCATAGAATTGTTGAACCGCGGCTTCTGCGTTTCGCTGGCCGCGCGGCGGGACGAGATCATTACGGACTACCTGCACGCGTTGTATCCCGCGGAAGTGTGCGAAAAGCGTTGCTTTGTCGTGCGCACCGACGTCAGCAAGGAAGAAGACTGCAAAAACTGGGTGGAGGAAACCTACCGGCATTTCGGCCGCATCGACGTGCTGATCAACAATGCCGGCATCTCCATGCGCGGGCTGTTCGAGGAATGCAACTTAGACGTGTTGCGCCGTTTGGTGGACGTCAATTTTTGGGGCGTGACGTACTGCACGCACTATGCGCTCAAATACCTGCTTGAATCCAAGGGCAGCGTCGTGGGCGTGTCGTCCATCGCCGGCTACCAGCCCTTGCCGGGCCGTACCGCCTATTCGGCCTCCAAGGCGGCCATGCAGGGCCTGTTGACGAACATCCGCATCGAGAACCGCAAGAAAGGCTTGCACGTCCTGATTGTATGCCCCGGCTTCACGGCCTCCAACGTCCGCATCAACGCCTTGGACAAGAACGGCAACCCGCAGGGCGAGACGCCGCGCGACGAGGGCAAGATGATGACGGCCGAGGAAGTGGCGCGTCACATGATTTGGGCCATCGACCGGCGCAAACGTTCGCTGATTCTGACGCCGCTCGGCCGGTTGACGGTGGCGGCCTCCAAAATCATTCCGGGCTTTACCGAGAAAGTGGCGTTCAGCTATATGGCCAAGGAACCCAATTCTCCGTTTTAAACCTTAAAGCCGCCGACCATGAACCTGATCCGCACGTTTGTCTTCAATCCGATACAGACCAATACCTACGTTATCCAGCACGCCGAAACGCAGGGCAGGGGCGTTATCGTGGACCCGGCCTGCGCCACGACGGCCGAATTCGAACAATTGACCGCCTATATCGCCGGGAAGGGGATTACGGTGGAGCGCGTCGTGCTGACGCATCCGCATTTCGACCACCTCATGGGCGCGGCGGCCGTGTGCCGGCATTACGGCTTGCCGTTGTACCTGCACGAAAAGGCCTTGCCGCTGCTCGCCGCCTGTACGGATCCGGCGGCCACCTACGGGATGCCGGTGCCGGCCCTGCCCGAATCCTTGGAAATCCTGAAAGCCGGCGACCGCGTGCCCTTCGGCGACACGGCCCTGGAAGTGCGTTATACGCCGGGGCATTGCGAAGGAAGCGTCGTGTATGTATGGGCGGATCAGCAGACGGTCTTTACGGGCGACGTCTTGTTCCGCGACAGCATCGGCCGCACCGACTTGCCGACCGGCGATTGGGATGTGTTGCGGAAAAGTATCTTGGAACAGGTGTTTACGTTGGACGACGCCTATACGGTGCGTCCCGGCCACGGCGGCCGCACGGGCGTAGGCTACGAACGCAGCCACAATCCGTTTTTAGGCTAAGGTCACTCCGCTTTTTCGGCGGCCTTGGCTTCGTCCCAGTAACGGTTCATTTCATCCAGGCTCATGTCGCTGAGCGGCTTGTCCTGCATAATCGTGCGCGCTTCCATATGCTGGAACCGGCGGATGAATTTGCGGTTGGCCAATTCCAAGGCGTCTTCGGGGTTGACGCCGATAAAACGGGCGTAGTTGACGAGCGAGAACAGCAAGTCGCCGAATTCCTCCGTAACGCGCTCTTGGCTTGATTGCGCCTGGATTTCGGCCTGCAGTTCGCCGCGTTCTTCCTCCACCTTCTCCCACACTTGCTTGGCGTTCTCCCAGTCGAAGCCCACGCCGCGCGCTTTCTCCTGAATGCGGTAGGCCTTGACCAAGGCCGGCAGCGAATGCGGCACGCCCGCCAGCACCGAATGCTTTTTCCCTTCCTTGAGTTTGATGGCCTCCCAGTTCTTCTTCACGTCCTCGTCGGTCTGCGCCTCGGTGTCGGCGAAGATATGCGGGTGGCGGCGGATCAGCTTCTCGCAGAGGCCGTTCACGATGTCGGTATAGTCGAAGCGGCCTTCCTCCCGTCCCAATTCGGCGTAGAAGAAGATATGCAGCAACACGTCGCCCAACTCCTTGCGGATGTCCTCGTAGTTCTTGTCCAGGATGGCGTCCGACAGTTCGTAGAGCTCCTCGATGCTCAGGTAGCGCAACGAGTCGAACGTCTGTTTCTTATCCCACGGGCAGAGACGGCGCAACAGGCGCAGGATGCGCAGCAGGCGGTCGGTGGCTTCGGCCGGCGTCGTGGCCGGGGCTTGGTTGGGGAGCAGGTTTTCTTCGTTCATGATAAAAGCGCGTGTATTTTTGCTATGACGGTTTCGGGCGCGAGCGTCTGCAGGCAGGCGTAGTCGCCGCGGAAACAGGGTTTTTGTCCGAAAACGGAGCAGGGACGGCAGGGCAGGTCGGTCTGCAAGACGCTGTCGGCCGGCAGTTGCCAGCCTAAAAAGCCCGCGAACGGGTGCGTCGCGCCCCAAACCGAGACGACGGGGCAGCCGGCCAGCGCCGCCAGGTGCATATTGGCGGAATCCATCGTCAGCGTCACGTCCATGTGCGCCAACAGTTGCAGTTCCTGTTCCATCGTCAGTTGGCCGATTACGGAAACGATTTCGGGAAACGCCTGCCGCCAGGCTTCGGCCACGGCCTTTTCCCGCCCGCCCCCGCCGAAAACGAAGACCTTGTATCCGGCATGGCGGCGCAGGCCGTCCACCACCTGTTGCATCCGGTCGAGCGGGTAGATTTTGCCCGCGTGTTTGGCGAAAGGCGCCACGGCGATCCATTTGTCGCCGCCTTTGTCGCCCGTCAGCGCGCGCAGGGCGCTGATGTCCGGGCGCCGGTCGGCAAACAGCGAGCGGAACGTCGGTTCAAACGGAAAGCCCAAGTCCGTGAAGACTTGACGGTAGCGTTCAAAACCGGTCGGTAGCGGGCGCAAGACCTTGTGCCGCCGGCGCGTGAGCCGCCGTTTGTCGGCGCGTCCCTTGTCGATGACGCGGACGGGCAGCCCGTCGAGCCGGCAACGCGTGCGCAGGTAGCGCGTACGCAACACATCGTGCAGGTCGGCCACGTGCGTAAAGCCTTGCCGGCGGATTTCGCGATAGAGGCGGTTCAGACCCGCCACCCCTTTGTAAAGGTTCAGATCCACGCCCCAAAAACGGACGTTGGCGGGTAGGAAACGGAAAGGCGCTTCGAACGGCCGCCGGCTCAGCACCGTGATGTCCAAATCGGGATAACGGCGCGCCAAGGCATCCACGAGCGGCACGCTCATCATCACATCGCCGAGGGCGGAGAAGCGCAGGACTAAGAGTTTCATTTATTTGGCCGTGCCGTACAGCACCGGGTTCAGTTCGGGGTCGTTGTACATCTTCATCTGCTTGTACACGCGCATTTTTTTGCGCCCGGCGGCGATGTCGGCCAGCAGTTGCTCAATCGAGCCCGAAAGGTCTTTCAACTGTTCTTCGAGCACGTTCAGTTTGTTCTGCGCCTGCGTGCGGTGGGCCTCGTCCGTGCCCGCGCGCAACGTCTCCTGCTTCATGTGGTAGATTTTGAGGTGCAGGATGGAGAGGCGGTCAACGGCCCAGGCGGGGCTTTCCGTATTGATCGTGGCGTCGGGCGCCACGCGGACGTCCTTGAACGTGTCGAGGAAGTAGCTGTCGATGAGTTCCACCAGATCCGTCCGGTCTTGGTTCGACTTGTCGATGCGGCGTTTCAACGCCAGCGCGGCCACGGGGTCGATGTCCGGGTCGCGGATGATGTCTTCCAGATGCCATTGCACCGTGTCGATCCAGTTCTTCAAATACAGATAGTATTCGATGCTTTTGAGTTCGTAGGGGTTGTTAATCGGTTGGTCCACGTTGTCGGTCTTGTGGTAATCCACAATGGATTGCTCGAAAATCCGGTTGAACAAAGGCACAAACTGCATGATTTCCCGTTTTGATGGTTTAAACATAAATTTGTGCAAAAGTCGTAATATTCCGTGATACTTACAAGACAAAAGCTAAGTATATTTGCACCCATGAGAAATCCCAAACTGAAAACCGCCGTATGCGGCGGCCTGTTGGTGTTGCTGTCGTTCGTTGCGACGGACGGCGGGTTGCGGGCCCAAAGTCCCGCCACGCTTGCGCCGGCCCCCGTGCCACAGGCGGCGGCACCCGCCCCGCAGACCAAGCCGCAACGCGCCCGCGCTTCCCGGCCGCCGCGCTGGGTGCGTTATCAGGGCGAATTGTTCACGGGCTACACGATGGGCTTGGGCACGGACAACGACGTATGGGTCTATGACCGCGTCCCCTTGCATATGCTCAACGGGATGAACTTCGGCGGCGCGTTTTTCTTCGGGCTGGGCGTCGGGCTGAACTTCATCGGCGACTGGTCGTCGGTGGACGCCATCCGCCATGCCAGCAAAACGATTCCGGTGTATCTGAACTTCAAGTTGTATCTGCCGGCCCGCGAGAGCCTTTTCAAGTTCTTCGTCGGGGCCGACATGGGCGGCATCATGCAGGACAAGGCGCAGGTGGGCGGGCTGTTGCTCGGGCCGATGGCCGGGCTCCGCATCCGTCTGATCGGGCGGTTGGGGCTGAGTTTTTCGGTCAGCTATCTGTACGAAGGCTGGGTGGAAGGGATGCAGAATGCGGTCAGCCTCATGTACAACACGCACGCCGTATCGTTCCGCGCCGGCATCACGTTCTAAGGGCGGGGCTTGCTTCTATAGTTGTTTTTTCTTATATTCGCACACTTTTATGCCGGGGTAGGCCGGTATAAGGGTAAGATAATTATTTGATAACAAGGGAGATTTTCGACCGGCGCTTCACCTACCGGCTGTTCCGTAAGAGGTTTCCGCAAAGCAATTTTATTGTATTATGGCAGACGAAAAGTATGCTAAGACCGGTATTGAGGATTTCGATTGGGATGCCCTGGAAGACCGCAATATCAAGAAAGAAAAGAAAAACGCGGCGCCCGCCGGCGAGTTGGACGAAAAATACGACAACACGCTCAAGCAGGTAGCCGAACAGGAAGTCATCGAGGGTACGGTCGTAGCCAAGAATAACCGTGAAGTCGTGGTCAACATCGGCTATAAGTCCGATGGTATCATCCCGGTTTCCGAATTCCGTTACAATCCCGATTTGAAACCCGGCGACCTCGTTGAGGTTTATGTAGAAAGCCAGGAAGACGCCGCCGGTCAGTTGCTGCTCTCCCATAAGAAAGCCCGCATCCTCAAATCGTGGGAACGCGTCAACAAGGCGTTCGACGATCAGGAAATCATCACGGGTTACGTCAAGAGCCGCACGAAGGGCGGTTTGATTGTGGACGTTTTCGGTATCGAAGCGTTCTTGCCCGGTTCGCAAATCGACGTGAAGCCCATCCGCGACTACGATGTGTTCGTAGATAAGACGATGGAATTCAAAGTGGTTAAAATCAACCAGGAATACAAAAACGTCGTGGTTTCGCACAAGGCGTTGATTGAAGACGAAATCGAAGCGCAGAAGGCCGAAATCATGTCGCACCTCGAAAAAGGCCAGGTTCTGGAAGGCCTCGTCAAGAACATCACCTCCTACGGTGTATTCGTTGACTTGGGCGGCGTAGACGGTTTGATCCACATCACCGACCTGTCTTGGGGCCGCATCAGCCATCCGGAAGAAATCGTCAAACTGGACGAAAAAATCAAGGTGGTTATCCTGGATTTCGACGAAAACAAGAAGCGTATCGCCTTGGGCTTGAAACAGCTCACGCCGCATCCGTGGGATTCGTTGGATACGAACCTCAAGGTGGGCGACAAAATCAAGGGCCGCGTAGTGGTTATCGCCGACTACGGCGCTTTCGTGGAAGTCATCCCGGGCGTGGAAGGTCTGGTTCACGTTTCGGAAATGAGCTGGTCGCAGCATCTGCGTAGCGCGCAGGATTTCCTCAAGATCGGCGACGAAATCGAAGCCGTTGTCCTGACGCTCGACCGCGAAGAACGCAAGATGTCGTTGGGCATCAAGCAGCTCATGCCGGATCCCTGGATCGACATCGACAAGAAATATCCGGTCAACTCGCGTCACACGGCTACGGTCCGCAATTTCACGAACTTCGGTATCTTCGTGGAAATGGAAGAAGGCGTGGACGGTCTGATTCACATCTCCGACCTGTCGTGGTCGAAGAAAATCAAACATCCGGCCGAATTCACGAAAATCGGCGAGAAAATCGACGTCATCGTGTTGGATGTGGATGTTGAAAACCGTCGCTTGAGCCTCGGCCACAAGCAGCTGGAAGAAAATCCGTGGGATGTTTACGAATCCATCTTCCTCCTCAATTCGGTACACGAAGGTACGGTCACGAACGCGAACGAAAAGGGCGCGGTCATCGTGTTGCCTTACGGCGTTGAGGCGTTCTGCCCGGCGCGTCACCTCGTCAAGGCCGAAGGCGGTAGCCTGAAGAACGACGAAAAGGCCTCCTTCAAGGTGATCGAGTTCAACAAAGACAGCAAGAAAATCATCGTATCCCATACGCGCATCCATCAGGACGAAGTGGCCGAAGACAAGGCCAAGGCGGAAAATGAGAATCGCAAGAATATGGACGATACGGCCAAAGCCATGAAGAAAATCAATGATTCGAACGAGCGTACGACCTTGGGCGACATTGCGGCTTTGTCGAATCTGAAAGATGCGATGGAAGCCGAGGAAAGAAAATAATTTCCAATAGGCTTCAGCGTTCAAGCCCGTGCGTTCCGGATTCGAGAGCGTGCGGGCTTTTTTGTCATATCGGTTATGGATAAAGAGAGAATCGCGGTGTTTCCGGGCAGTTTCGACCCGGTGACCGTGGGACATGAACTTCTGATCCGGCGGGCGTTGCCGCTGTTTGACCGCATCATCGTCGGCGTCGGGAACAACGGCGAGAAGCGGACGTGGTTCACGGAGGCGGAGCGCGTGTCGTTTTTGCGCACGCTTTTTGACGGGGAACCGAAAGTGGAAGTGGCTTCGTATGCGGGGTTGACGGTGGATTTCTGCCGTGAGCGCGGCGCGAAGTTTATCTTGAGGGGCTTGCGGCCGGCGATGGA